>NZ_KI272867.1:0-116070 GCF_000469505.1 Leptotrichia sp. oral taxon 215 str. W9775
GTTCTTTTTCCTTTATCAGCTTAGCTAAATTTTTGTAATAAGTATCATAGTTATTCAAAACTTGCTTATACTTGTCTCTGTACCATCTAACTTCAGAGTCTTTCTTTAATTTTTCAAAAAGTTTTTCCTTTCCTTCTTCTTTTGCTTTAAGGTCTGCAACTTCAGATTCCAGTTGAGCTTTTTGTGCTTCAAATTCTCTTTTCTTCTGTGCTTCCTTTTCAAGCAGGTCGTTAAACTTATTTTCTATAGAGTTTAAACTTGCTTCCAGACTTTGTTTTTCTGCAGAAAAACTTAATGCTGAAATTGTTAATATTCCTAACAGTAAAAATACTTTCTTTCTCATATTTTTATTCCTTTCTATTTCAATTATAAAATTTATTTCTAAAAATAAAGCATTAGCCAGATAATTTCTATTTGAGTTTTTGTCTGAAATTCCATTAAATTACCTTGATTTAACTTTTATTTTGCTTTATTCACTAAGATAATACCAAAAATTTTGAAAAATTACAACAAAAGTTTTTAAAAAAATAAAATTTTTTATTTTGAAATTTATTATACTATTACTTTTTTCTATGCTTCAAATATTCAAAAATATGATATAATATGCTAAAATATCATTAAAATTTATTTTTTAATTTCAATTATCTATATGACAAAAAAGGAGCAATAATTAAGATGAGATATAATAAACTTATTTTTTTTCTACTTTGTGCAATACTTTTAATTTCTTCATGCACTTCCCTTCCAGAAGGACTGGCTACAAAAACTGAAGTATATAATGCAGACAATGTGGATTTTTATTATGATTTAAACTATGAAACAGCTGACGGCGAAAGAAAATTCGATAGGCAGATATGGGATGAAGCTTATAAAATTTTAGATGAAGCCCAGGATTTTTTCCTTATGGATATTTTCGTATTTAATGATTATCTTGGTAAAGGAGTCAGGGAAAAGTTACAGCCAATAGATATTGCTACTGAATTTGCTGAAAAAATTCTGGAAAAGAAAAAGAAAAATCCTAATGTTGAAATTTATCTGATACTGGATGAAAGTAATACTTTCTATGGAGCATTTGATAATCCTACACACAAAAAACTTGAAGAAGCCGGAGTAAAAATAGGGTATGTAGATTTAGCCAAATTGAGAGATCCTTTACCTCTTTACTCAAAACCATGGCGTTTATTTGTACAACCTTTTGGAAATCCTAAAAATGTCGGAAAAAGAAAAAATCCAGTTTACGAAGGAACTGACAAAGTTACTATAAGAAGTATATTAAGAGCTTTAAATGCAAAAGCTGACCATCGTAAACTTATTATGAATGAATCTACTGCAATGCTTACTTCTGCCAATCCGCATGCAGAAGGTTCCAAGCATTCAAATGTGGCTTTCAAGTTTTCTTCACCTATTATTAAGGATATTTACAATGCGGAAAAGCCTGTTGCCAAAATAACAAAACCTGACGGAAGTTTGCAGCAGAAACTTCCTGATAAAGATTTTAGCAGTATTCCTTTTTCTCAAAACAATAGCCTAAAATTACAATATTTTACCGAAGGACAGACTGTCATTGATATTACAAGGGAAATTGAAAATACATCAAGTGAAGATAAAATAATAATTGCCCAATTTTTCCTTTCTGACAGGGGAATTATAAATAGTATAAGAAAAGCTGCTAAAAGGGGAGTGGAATTTCAAATTATTTTAAATAATTCCAATGCAGGACTTCCAAATAAAGCTTCTGCAGGAGAACTTATGAAATATGCAAGAAAACATAATTATAAAATAAATGTTAAATTCTACAATAAAGCTGAAGAAATGTACCATGTTAAAATGCTTTCCATACTAAAGAAAGATTATATGATTACTTATGCAGGATCAACAAATTTTACAAGAAGAAATATGAGAAACTACAATCTTGAAAATGAAATAAAAATTATTTCCACATATGACCAGAAAATTTCTGAAAGTCTTTTAAACTACTATGACACATTATGGAATAACAAAAACGGTATTTTTACTCTTCCATATGACGAACATAAAAATGAAAAGATATTAAATGATTTATTATTCAGATTTATAGAAATTAATGGTTTAGGTATATTCTAATAGTATAAGGGTATTTACTTTCTATAATTATATTATATAATTTAACTATAATCAAAAAAACGATATCTATCTGTCTTTTTAGATTCTGAAATCTAAATTAGACTTATAAATATCGTTTTATTTTATTTTTTTGAATATCGTTATTTAATTTCTATTTATTTCCCATATATTACATCATTTACTAGGGAAAGCATTTCACCACTCAGATTTAAGAGTCCCTTCTCTGTAAATATTTTTTTTGCCCATTCCATACCTTTTTCTTGATCTTCTTTATCATAAAAATAATAGTACATCAGCTTAAACATTGCCCTTGCCTCCTTCTGGGCAGCAGCTTTTTCAAACCACTTAGCAGCTTCATCCTTTTTATCATTTTTATTTAACATTTCACCGTAATCCAACTGACAACTTACTTTTCCTTTTTCTGCACACATTTTTAGTAATTTTTCTTCTTCGCTTTTATTTCCTCTTTGTCTTTCCATTATGACTAAGGAGTATGTTGCATCCAGAGATCCTTCAGCATGTCCTTTTTTGTAGAATTCCATTGCCTTATCTTTATTTTTATAACTGCGATAGTACATAGTTCCCAAATCATTGTATGCCCTCTTATTATATTTTATTGCTTCAGTGTACAGTTTTTCTGCTTGTTTATATTTGCCTTGTTTTTCTAAATTTTCTGCCTCCAGTGTAATTTTCAAATACTTTCTGTCATTTTCACTTCCGGTAGCATAAAGCACTATATCCCTTGCATCCTCTGATAAACCTTTTCTTTGAGGTTTATTAAAAAGTCTTTCCTTCCATTTCTGAATTTCAGCTTCCTTATCTGTTTCAAAATATAGAAGAATCAGCAGATATATCGAACTTGTATCCTCTTTCTGTGCTCCTTTAAGAAGTAAGTTTTCTGCATCAGACCACTTATTTTCTTTTTCATATAATATTGCCATTGAATTTTGTGAATATAAATCGCCCTTTTCAATTCCTTTCGTATACCATTCCTTCGCCTTATTAATATTTCCTTTTTCTTCCTCTGATTCTCCAAGCATTCCGGCTGCTGAATAAGCCCCCTTCTCATAAGCTTCCTTCAATTTTTCTATTCCCTTTTCCTTATCTATATTATCATAGTACATTTGGCCTATAACCATGTATATTTCTTTGTTATACTGGGCTGCTTTCAAGTAGTATTCCTCAGCTTTTTCATATTCCCCATTTTCTTCATATTTTTCAGCCGTATCTAGCCATTCTTTATACAAATCCTCTATACTCTGATTTTTTACCTGATTCTGAAAAGCCTCAGATGGTTGCAGTTTATTATCCGGACCGTCACAAAAACGGATAATAGCAATAATTATACCTATCACTATCCACCATGGTGATTTTCTCCATTTTATAATTGGGTTATCTGTTATAATTTTTTCAAATTTACCTGTTTTCTCCTTTTCAGTTTCATATTTTGGTTTTTCTTCAGTTAAATTAATATTTTCCTTATATTTTAAATCTTTTTCACTGTAGTCTTTTTCATTATTTTCTCTACCAAAAAGCTCTTTTTCCTTTTTTCTTTCACTTTCCAATGAAAAGTCATCAAAATCTTCCTTTTCCTTTTTATTTTTAAAAAATACCATCAATCCCCCTATTATAATCCCCAGTACAAAAATCCATACCAAAATAGATAATCCCGACATTTTCTTCCTCCTTCATACAATTGTAATAATACAATTTTACAATTTATTCCATATATTTTCAATAATTTTTTAGAAAATAACATTCGATTTTTGAAACTTTATTACTATATTTATATAATTTAAAAGTTGTAAAATCCCCTGATATATGGTATTATTTACAATATTAATTTCAACTGAAAGAGGTATTTATATGAATTATAAAAGTACAAGAAGTAACGATTTAAAGTCATCTACATTTGCCACTCTGCATGGACTTGCAAATGACGGAGGTCTTTACATTCCGGAAAATCTTCCAGATGTAAAGCTATCTTATGAAGAACTTAAAAACCTTTCATATCAGGAATTATCTGAAAAAATTATAAAATTATTTTTTAAAGAATTTTCTGATGAAGAAATAAAAACTGCCGTAAACAGTGCTTATAACAGTACTACATTTACAGATGAAAGTATCGTACCTTTACATAAATTAAATGATAAAGTGAGTTTTGGTGAACTTTTCCATGGGAGAACATTGGCATTCAAGGATCTTGCCCTTTCCCTGTTCCCATATTTACTGCTTTTAAGCAAGAAAAAACAGAATGAAAATAAAAAAGTTCTGATTCTTGCCGCAACTTCAGGTGACACAGGAAAAGCTGCATTAGAAGGATTTAAGGATATCGAAGGTATAAATATTGTAGTATTTTATCCTAAAAATGGTGTCAGCCCTATGCAGGAAGAACAAATGAGAAAACAGAAGGGAAATAACGTTGACATTGTTGCAATAAACGGAAACTTTGATGATGCTCAAAGTGCCATAAAAGTTATTTTTTCCAGCGAAGAGTTTAAACATTATGCAAGTGAACATGACATAATGTTTTCAAGTGCAAATTCAATAAATATCGGAAGACTCTTCCCACAAGTTATTTACTATGTTTCTACTTATGTGAATCTTGTAAATTCTGGAACTATAAAAGAAGGAGAAGAATTTAACATTGTTGTTCCTACAGGAAATTTTGGAAACATACTTGCAGGTTATATTGCCAAAAAGCTTGGAATACCTGTAAGAAAATTTATTTCAGCTTCAAATAAGAATAAAGTTCTTGCTGATTTCTTTAAATCAGGAACTTATGATAAAAATAGGGATTTCTACACTACAAATTCTCCATCTATGGATATTCTTCTTTCATCAAATTTTGAAAGATATCTTTATTATGCCACAGGAGAAAATTCTGTAAGAACAAAGGAATTAATCGATTCTCTGCTTACAACAGGTGTACTGTCAGTTTCTCCTGAAGAACTTGAAAAAATCCAGAAGGAATTCTATGGAGAGTTTGCTGACAGCGAAGAAACTGTAGAAGCTATTAAAAAAGTGTATGATGAATATAAATATTTAATGGATCCTCATACTGCAGTTGCATATTCTGTATATGAAAAGCTTTCAGATGACAAGCTTGATAAAAATATTCATACAGTAATTATGTCTACTGCTCACCCATTTAAGTTCCCTGAGCCAGTTGCAAAAGCTCTTGGTCTTGAATTAAATGAAAATCCATACGTTACTCTGGATAAAGTAAGTGAAATCACAGGAGTTAAATTTCCTGAAAAGCTTGCTGAAGTGAGAAATTCTGATATCAGATTCTCTAATGTAATTGAAAAAAGTGAAATTGCAGATTATGTAAAAAAATACATTGAAAAAATTTAACAGAATAAAACTTTGTACTTAAAAAAATACTATTAATATAAAAATTTTAGGAGGAAAATCTATGCACGATGGTTGTTCAGGAAGTTTTAATGATGGAATAGAAGTTGTAGAAAAATTAAGAATGATGGGATTCAGCAATCAGCCTATGCCTGTCCCTGCTGTTTTCACATGTAAGGAATGTAACACAGAAATAGTGATGGATACATTTGAATATGAATGTCCTCATTGTGGAATGGTTTATGCTGTTACACCTTGCCACGCATTTGATGTTGCAAACATATTAAGTGCCGGAAAATTGAATAAGTAAAAAATAAATGATTTAAACTGTTTCTTTTGATTATTATTCTTAGGAAACAGTTTTTTAATATCCTAAAATATATTGACTTTTTTTAATTAAGGTATTACAATAGTATTACCAAAATAAAAGAGGTGGTATTATATGGCAGTAATTACTTTGAAAATATCAGAAGAGGAAAAACTTTTTTTACAAAGTATGGCAAAATTTGAGGGAAAATCATTATCTGAATTAATAAGGGAAAGAACATTAGCATCATTGGAAGATGAATATGATGCTAAAATAGCTGACATGAAACTGGAAGAATATGAAAAATATCTGGCTTCTGGAGGGGAAGTTTTAAATTGGGATGAGTTGTAATGTATAATTTAATTCCTACCCCTCATTTTGCAAGACAATTTAAAAAACTGGATAAATTCACCCAGAAAAAAATCAAATCTTATCTTGAAAATATATTAGATAATCCTAGAAGCAGGGGAAAAATGCTGCAAGCCAATCGAAGTGGCCAATGGAGGTATAGGATAGGAGATTATAGAGTTATTGTCAATATCCAAGATGAAAGATTGATTATACTGGCTCTTGAAATAGGTCATAGAAGAGAAATTTATAAAGCATGAAAAATGAGTTTTTTAAACAGAAACTTAAAAAACTATATTTATTAGAATTTGAAACAATTATTCTTTAAATATAGTTTTTTTTATTTCTATTTTATCTTCAACTTTCTATATCTGTTCAAGGCTGCACAGAATTCCTGTTTTCGTGGTAAAGCCAAGTTTCCTGGATGCCCTGTATATGGTGAAATTGAATCTAATCCAGATTTTGCAATATGCTCATAAATCCTATCAGCAGCTTCTGAAATTGTTAATTTTTCATCGAGAACTTTCTTTCTGAAATAATCCATCATAACAGCTATACCATTGGTCTGACTGTCATCAACAAGCTGTTCCAGTCCAGAAATATCAATCATTTCCCTTCCATAAAAAATACTATATTTTCCTTTAGCCTTTATTCTATCTTCTTTCCCTGATAATGAAAAACTTCTTTTTAATGGAATACGCTGTGTAATTCCTTTAAAACTCTCATTTGAAGAAAATTCTCTTCTATTTTCGTCATTTTTTGCAATATTTTTAGCTTTTTCCGTTACATCTAAAGGAATATATTCATCCATCATTATAACTCTGTCGGCCACATCAAAGTAATCTCCTGAACCACCTACAATCAATATTGTAGAAATCCCAAAAATATCATAAAGTTCCTTTACCCTGTCTATAAACGGAGTTATAGGTTCTTTTTCCTTAGCAACCAGTTTCTGCATCCTTCCGTCACGTATCATAAAATTCGTAGCAGAAGTATCTTCATCTATTAATAATAACGAAGTTCCATATTCTATTGCTTCTGACACATTTGCAGCCTGTGAAGTACTTCCACTTGCGTTTTCCGTAGAAAATGCCAAAGTATCTTTTTTTCCCGGGAGATTATTTATAAATCCGCTTATATTTACCCTTTCTACGTTTCTTCCATCTTCAGAACGTATTTTCACTGCATCTGCTTCAGATATTATCATTTCCCTTCCGTCACCTGCTATATGATTGTACACTCCTCTTTCAAGTGCCTTCAGCAAGGTTGACTTTCCATGATAACCTCCTCCTACAATAAGAGTAATTCCTTTTGAAATACCCATTCCAGTCACCTTTTTTCCACTTGGCAGACTTAATGTTACTTCATATTCTTTAGGACTTTTAAATCTGACTCCGTTTTTCATTGGTTTATCAGATACTCCATTTTCACGAGGTAATATAGAATCATTGCCTACAAATGCAACAAGTCCTTTTTCTTTCAAAACCTTTCTTATATGCTGCTGATCAAGCATAAGAATTACCTGTTCTTTAAGGAGTATTTCATCAATATTCTTATAAACAATGGCTTTTTCTGCTATTTCAGGAAGTACTTCCATAAAAATATTTTTTGCGGCTTTTCCCATTATCCTTCTTCCGGCTGCAGGAAGTCCCAGCTCAAACCTTACTTCGATTTTATCTTTTTTTATTAATACCGATGTTCTTTCCAGTATTTCCTGACCACATCTGTCAATGGATATTCTTCCGCTTCCACCTGTTCCAGTGCTTCCTTTTTCTCTTTTTCTTACTTCCTTATAAAAATTTCTTGTAAGAAAATCAGAAACTGCAATTTCCTTATCCTTAGTATCAGTCAGTTCTTCAGGAATTCCTGAAACCTTCCTTGGCATTACTATTCTCATTTTTGAAGGTGGAGCATACGGGTCAGACTGAACATGATCTATGGAAAGAATATAATTATCATGTTTATACTCACCTTTTAAGGATTTATATGCCGAATAGCTTTTCTTTTCCAGCGAAATCAGCATTTTTTCAAGTTCTCTATAATTTTTCATTTTTTAATCTCCTATATTCCTATCATTATTTTAAAATCCTGTTATCCTGATAATCTGCTATATCTACGAGTTGAATCAGGAAAATCCATGCTCATTGCAAACGAGGAAATCAGGAAAAATATTACTCCTGTCATAAAAGCAGTTCCATAATCTAAAGTTTCAGGAATTGAAGTAATTCCAGATGGAAAAAGCATCACAATAAGCCCAAAAAAGTACATTCCTACACTGAACCACTGATATATTCTTAAATTCCTTATTATTTTTGTCAGAGGTTCACCCCTATATGCTTCCTCAATAAATCTTGTTATTCCAGCCCCAATTAAATATAAACCTATTACTATCGTATATTTTACTCCTCTAATCCAGTAAAATAAAAGTATAATTTCCAGTATCACATTCCCAATGATTGAATATAAAGGGGTCGGATATATTGGAACACCACATTTATGTGACAGTGCGCAAACTCTTGAATGAGGATTATTTACAACTATTCCGTGTCCTTCCTCTGTATTATCTCCATGACAGCACCCCTGTATCAGGCATCTTATCCTTCCTATAGCCTGCGCAACTGGTGATGCAATTGCAAAAGCTCCAAGAACTTTGAATATTTCAGGATAAAAAATGAAAATTATAAGTCCGGCTGCTGATACTCCAAATAATGAACCAAAATATCCGAAAGGTCTGCTGAGTTTATTTGTTGAGCCAACCGGTATCTGTCCTATAATTGCCGCTCCAATTAAGCCAATGAACATTAAAATTACAATATATAGAGAGTATTTTCTTCCTAAAACAAGTGTAATAATGCCAGAACCTATTCCACCTGCAAGTCCTGAATACAGAAAGTGATTTATTATCCTAAGTTTTCCAAGCCTCCATGATTTCCAGCTGTTCGCCCTGTTTTCAGCCCATTTTAATAAAATATTCCATAATTTATTTAATCTGAAAATCTTGGTAAATGGCTTTGAAATATTGGAAATCCCTAAAAGAGGATGCGGAACTTTTCCAAATTTTTTTTTGAGATATAAATTTTCATATCCTAACACGAGTGCCATGCATCCCCCTATTATAACAGGAGTAACTAGATAAAGTCCTGCCACTGATTTATAAAATATAGAAATTCCAATACACATAATACAGAAACCAAAATATATTGGATGAGGAAAAACACCATATATTCCGTCCTCTACAAGCTCTTCAGGGGGAAAAGCATTCATTGGAAGCCCCTTTCCTTTTACCTTCAGTTCGTACATTCCTCTTATCATTATCACTAACCCTATTATAGCTATAACTGAACCGCCATAACCTAATTTTGGAACTTCAAAAGGCAAAGAAAGACTATTTGCCAGAAAAATGAAGTATAATGGCAATACGAATATGAAAAAAGTTCCATATAGCATCTTCTGTAACCTTATTTTCTGCGATTTTATCATTTCCATATAACCTCCTCATAAAGTATTTTTCCTTTTTTACCATCCATTATTCCTTCTGAAAAATACTTCTTTTCATCAATATTTCTTAGTTTCTTAGGCAATAAAAATGAAAAAATATCTTTCCTTCCCAAGATACTTCTGCTTACTATTTCATCCCTTATACTTTTTTTATTCCTGATTTCAATTTTTCTATTACCAAGTCTAATTTCATCATCAGTATAAATGATCTCACTATTCTCAGTATAATTTTCTCCCCAGATTCTGCTTATATTTTCATTTTTTATACCGGACCAGCTAATCCATGTAACAGCTTCATTATCTGTATCACTTATCCATCTTCCCCATTTTAGCTCAGTAAAAGGCAGTTTCCACAAAGGCAGTGTAACATCAACATATTCGGCATATCCTTTTCCTGAATACTCTTTTCCATTCCAGTTTATCTTCACATCTGCACCATTATTAGTGCAGTGCCATTTTATATATCCGTTCTTTGAGAAAAACAGTTCCTGAGCTCCTGTATCTGTACCACCTTCCCAGGTTCCTTCAAACGACAGTTTACTGTTTTCCCATAAGATACTCCTCTTCCCTTCTGTCATATTTCCTCTAAATAGAGACTGTTTCTGAAACAGAGGTTCTGACTTCTTCTTATATATGATACATGAATATGGAATAGTAATAATTCCTAATTTTAAACTCGCTGAATAGCCAATAATTACCGCTTCTCCATCTTCAACATGACAATCAAAATAATATTTTAAAAGTCTCAAAATTTCACCTTCCTGTAAACAGTATACTTAATAATACAAAAAACAATATTTACAAAATTTTCAAAATTCCCAATTTAATAATTATAATTTTTCTTAATAAATAACTATTTTAGAAGTAATTCTTAAATTTATAAATATTGTTTCCTGCTTATCCTATTATTTTATTATATTATGTATTCTCTTTAATGTTCTCTCTTTTCCAATAACTGCTATTACAGTATACAGATCAGCACCTCTCGCTTTTCCTGTAATTACTGCTCTTAAAGGCATAATTACAGCTGCAGGTCCTTCTCCAAGTTCATCCTGTAATTCATGTAAAAGAGTTTTCGCTTCTTCTTCTGTAATTTCTTCTCCAAATTTATTTAATTTTTCAATAAATAATTCTATTGATTTTTTACCAATCTCTGTTTCAAGTGAAGAACGGAGTTTTTCTACTGATTTTCTCTCTTTTTTATTCATTCCTTCTTCAACAACAGGCAATTCAAACTCATCTTCAAAATATATAGAAGCAATTTCAGGAATCTCTTTTAATGTGTGAGCTCCTTCTCTTGAAATTTCAACTATTCTTTTTAATTTTGCATATTCTTTTTCTGATAAATTTTCATCTTTGTAATATCCTGCCTTCACAAAATAAGGAAGTGCAAGTTTTGTAAGCTCATCAAGGTCTTTCAGTCTCATATGCTGATTATTTACCCATCCTAATTTAACTAGGTCAAATACCGGACCTCCAAGCGAAATCTTATCAAACGAGAAATTTTCTACCATTTCTTCAATTGTAAATATTTCCTTATCTCCACCAAAGCTCCATCCCATTAAGGCAAGGAAATTAAGCAGTCCTTCCTTCAGATATCCTTCTTCAACATAATAATTCATTGATACAGGATTTTTTCTCTTTGATATCTTTGTCTTATCAGCATTTCTAAGCAATGGCATATGATACCATTTTGGCTCATCCCATCCAAATGCTCTATATAACTGAACATGTTTAGGTGTAGAAGCTATCCATTCTTCTGCCCTTATTACATGAGTTATTCCCATTAAATGGTCATCCACTATATTTGCCAGATGATATGTAGGGAATCCATCTGATTTTAACAGAACCTGATCATCAATCTTACTGTTTTCAAATACTATATCCCCTCTAAGTTCATCGTGAACTATAGTTTCCCCTTCATATGGCATTTTAAGTCTTATTACATAAGGTTCTCCTGCAGCCAGTTTAGCTTCAACTTCTTCTTTTGAAAGATTTCTGCAATGACCGTCATATCCAGGTGCCTGTTTCATTGCAACCTGTCTTTCCCTTAATTTCTGTAATCTTTCAGGAGTACAGAAACAATAATATGCTTCTCCTTTTTCTACTAATTTTTCAGCATATTCCTTATATATTGAAAATCTTTCAGACTGTCTATATGGACCTTTGTCTCCTCCTATATCCGGACCTTCGTCATAATTAATTCCCAGCCATCTCATCATATCAAATATCTGCTGTTCCGAAGTTTCGGAAAATCTTGTCCTGTCAGTATCTTCTATTCTTAACAGGAAATCTCCATTATTGTGTTTTGCAAATACATAGTTAAATAGCCCTATATAAGCTGTTCCTACGTGAGGATCTCCTGTAGGTGAAGGTGCTATTCTAACTCTAACTCTTTTTTCAGACATAATTTCTTTCTTCTCCATTCATTTATTACTTTTATTTATATATTATATAACACTTTTTACAATCTCGCAACTGTCTTTAATATTTTTCATAATTTTTCATATATATTTTATATATTCTAAACTAGAAATATAGTTCTATGTGACAAAAATATGCCTATTATCCCTTATAAAATTTCAAATATTCATTTATAAAGTTATTTATATCTCCGTCCATTACTTTATCTACATTTCCTTCTTCAGCCTTAGTTCTATGATCCTTTACCATTTTATACGGATGAAATACATAAGATCTTATCTGGCTTCCCCATTCAATCTTACTGTCAGTTCCTTTTAAATCTTCCATTTCCTTTTCCCTTTTTTCAAGTTCCATTTCAAATAATTTTGATTTCAGGATTTTCATGGCAGTTTCCCTATTTTTTATCTGGGATCTTTCCTTTTGACACGTAACTACTGTATTTGTAGGAATATGAGTAATCCTAACTGCAGAATCTGTAGTATTTATATGCTGTCCTCCTGCTCCACTTGCCCTGTATGTATCAATTTTTAAATCTTCTGTTTTAATCTCGATTGAAACATCATCATCAATTTCAGGAACAACGTTTACAGCGGCAAAAGATGTATGCCTTTTTCCATTTGAATCAAAAGGCGATATACGTACAAGTCTGTGGACTCCCTTTTCTCCCTTTAAATATCCGTAGGCATAATTTCCTTTTATATTTAAAGTTATACTCTTAATTCCTGTCTCTTCTCCCGATGTACTATCTAAAATTTCAACTTTAAATCCATTATGATAAGACCATCTGTCATACATTCTGTAAAGCATTTCTGCCCAGTCACATGCTTCAGTCCCACCTGCTCCTGAATTTATAGTCAAAATCACATCATTCATATCATATTTTTCATCAAGTAACAGTTTAATTTTAAAACCTTGTATTTCATTTTCAGTTTCTACTATTTTTTCTTCTAATTCATTAGTGTAAGAAGTATCTCCCATTTCAACAAACTCAATAAGCATAATAACATCTTCATTCATGGAATTTATTTTCTCATATTCTTCCAGTATTTTTTTTCTGCTATTCAGTTCCTTTAAAATATCCTTACTCCTGTCATTATTCCAAAAATTCTGATCAAAAGTTTTTCTCTCTAAATCTGAAATTTTCTTCTTTAGAAAATCCAGGTCAAAGGTGCCTCCTGATTTCCTCAATTTCAGCATTGTTCTGTTCATTTTTCTTCTTGATTTCAAATATATCCATATTCATCTCTTTTCCTATAAAAAAATTATACCCGAAGATATAATTTTTTCATTATAAATTTATTTCCTAAATTATTATTTTTTTGGTCTTAATCCCTCCACTATTTTCTTAGTTTCAGTATCATACCATACTTCGTTTACTAAATCTTCTTTTTTTGCAAATGTCAATATATTGTTTAATGTAGTTTCAACTATGTTATTTAATGCTTCTTCTGTAAGGAAAGCCTGATGCGAAGTAACAATTACATTGTTAAATGTAAGAAGTCTTGCCAGAACATCGTCTTCCATAACCTTTCCAGATTCATCTTCAAAGAAGTAATGTCTTTCATTTTCATAAACATCAAGACCTGCTCCACCAATTTTTCTACTTTTCAGTCCTTCAATTAGTGCTTCCGTATCTATCAGTCCACCTCTTCCGGTATTTATAATTATAACTCCATCCTTCATTTTAGCTATAGTTTCTGAATTTATCATATGCTTTGTATCCGGGAATAAAGGACAGTGTAATGAAATAACATCAGACTGTTCATACAGTTCTTCCAGTGAAACATATTTAAAATTCTCTTCTTTTGCAGCCTGTTCATTTGGGAATTTATCATAAGCTATAACATTCATTCCTAAACCGTTTAAAGCTTTTATAAATATTCTTGCTATCTTTCCTGTTCCAACTATTCCTGCAGTCTTTCCATTTAATACTATTCCTGTAAGTCCTACTAAGCTGAAATTCCCTTCCCTAGTTCTGTTGTATGCCTTATGAATTTTTCTGTTTACCCCCATCAGTAACGCAAGCGAATGTTCAGCAACTGAATATGGAGAATATGCAGGTACTCTAAATACCCTAACTCTGTTATGGTATGCCGCCCTAATGTCCACATTGTTATATCCTGCCGCTCTTATTGCTATTGCTCTTACCCCATTTTTTGAAAGAATGTTTATAACCTTCTCATTCAAATCATCATTTACGAATGTGCAAACTACATCCTGATATTTTGTTAACATGACGTTATTTAACGTAAGTTTTTCTTTGAAATATGTTATTTTCGCCCCGTATTTTTTGTTCCATTTTTCAAAAAACTCGATATCATAAGGTTTTGCATCAAAAACCACTATTCTCATCTAGACTTCCTCCTACACTTTATTATTATTAATTATAGCAAAAAAACTGAGAATAAGCAATTTTTTTTCACGAAATTTACTTTTTTCTTTATCATGAAATAATTTTTAAAATAACAAAAAACTACATCAAAAAAATAAGATTAATAAAAAACTATATCTATAAATTTTAACAAATTAGCTAGATATAGTTTTCATATATTTTAATTTTTTTATTTTGAGGTAGCTTTTTCTCAGATTATTTTAAAAATTAAACTATTTTGCTTTTGAATATCTTTCAGCAACAGCATCCCAGTTAATTACATTAAAGAAAGCAGTTATGTAATCAGGTCTTCTGTTCTGGTAATTTAAATAATATGCATGTTCCCATACATCTATTCCTAAAATAGGTGTACCTTCTGAACATGAGCAGCAAGTAGCTCCTGGCATTAAAGGATTATCCTGGTTAGCAGTTGAAGTAACTCTTAATTCTCCTTTTTTATTAACAACAAGCCAAGCCCATCCTGATCCAAATCTTGTTGCCGCCGCTTTTGAAAATTCTACTTTAAATTCTTCAAAGCTTCCAAATTTTTCATTAATTTTTTCAGCTAATTCTCCTGTTGGTTCTCCACCTGCATTTGGTCCCATTACTGTGAAGTAAAGGTTATGATTGTAGAATCCTCCACCATTATTTCTTACTGCACCTCTTATTGCTTCAGGCAATGCATCTAAATTTGAAAGAATTTCTTCAATTGGTTTTTCTAAAAATTCAGGTGCATTATTTTTTAATGCGTCATTTAAGTTGTTTGTGTATGCTGCATGGTGCTTTCCATAATGGATTTCCATTGTTTTTGTGTCAATATTTGGTTCTAATGCATCAAATGCGTAAGGTAATTTTACTTGTTCAAACATTGTTATCACTCCTCATTTTTTTATTTATATAATTTATTTTAACATACAAATTATATAAAATCAAGAGCAAAATTATTTTGCTCCTGATTTTTCAATTTAAAATTTATTCTTTTACAATGTATCCCACGCTTCTCACTGTTTTTATAATTTTTTGATCATATCCCTTATCTATTTTTGCTCTAAGGAAGTTTATGTAAACATCTACTATATTACTTTCAGTTATAAAGTCGATGTCCCATATTTTTTCAGAAATCATCGTTCTTGTAAGTACTCTATTTTTATTTCTTAGGAAATATTCCAGTAATAAAAATTCCTTATTTGTCAGTTCAATTTCCTTTCCTGCTCTTTTTACTTCCCTGTTAATAGGATTTAATGTTAAATCATACGCTGATAACAGTTCTGAATTATCATTGTTTAATTTTTTAGTTAATACTCTTACAATAGCTTTTATTTTTGCTGAAAGCTCTTCAAGTCTGAAGTCATTGTAAATATAATCATCTATTCCTTTTAACAGTGCTTCTGTCTTAGAATATCTGTCATCATTCTGAATAGACAGTAACACATAGCTATCTTTTTTATACTTTAGCACATCACTGATCACATCAGCAAAATTATCAAAAGAATTTACATCAAGTATAACTAAATCAATAGATTCTGTCTTTAGTTCTTCAAATAATTTTTCTTCTGAGTCAGCCAATATTACGCTAAAACTTAATTCTTTTAATAATTGTCCCACCACTAATCTTGACTTTTCATTCTCATTATAAACTAATATTTTCATTTCTTTTCCTTTCTCCAAAATTTTGAAATATATTTTCAGCCGAAATATCCTCTATGCATAAGATATTTCCATACTCTATAGCTGTTCTAATAAATTTGTTATAATTGAATTCATTTTTCTTGCAGCCATAGAATCTGTTCCGACATAAGGTATTCCTGTATCTCCAGCTTCAACGATACTTACATCCATCGGAATGGAACCTAGGAAATTGGATTTTGTTTCTTCAGCCATTTTTTCGGCACCACCCTTTTTGAATATATTCACTTCCTTTCCACAATCAGGACATACAAATCCACTCATATTTTCCACTATACCTAATAATTTTAGATTTAGCAGTCTTGCAAACTTCACTGTACGTCTTGAATCAAGAAGTGAAACATCCTGAGGTGTAGTAACAACTACAGCCTTTGCATCAGGTCCTATATTTTGTGCAATACTTAAAGTTTCGTCTCCTGTTCCCGGTGGCAAATCTACAACTAAAAAGTCTATTTCTCCCCATTCAATTCCTTCCAGCATTTCAGAGATTGCTCCCATTTTCTGAGGTCCTCTCCAAATTATCGGATCATTATCCGGAATAAAAAAGCTTAATGAAGATATTGCCAGATTGTCTGTAACTGGTAAAGGCATTGATATTGAAGGAAGTTTTATTCCTTCTTTCCCCAGCATCAGCGGCACATTCGGTCCATGAAGATCTGCATCAAGTATTCCTACTTTATACCCTCTTAATGATAATCCGTATGCAAGATTAACTGAAACTGTAGATTTTCCAACTCCACCTTTTCCGCTCATTACTGCAATTCTATGTTTAATTTTAGACATTTTTTCCGTTATTCTTTTTTTTCTTTCATCTAAATTTGGATTTCCGTGCATTAAATTCCTCCTGATTAATTTACTATACATATAATTAAAACATATACTGAAACAAAAAACAAGTTATTTTTAATCATATTTTTTCTATTTTATGGTATAATGCAATTCCTACCTCAAAGAAAGTGAAATAGATTTTCTTTTGAGTAACTCATTACATAACCAAAAACTTCAAACACAGTATTTTACGTAGACAGCCAGGGGGGAATAGATTAATACTTTTTAAATAAAATTTTCCAAACATATAAGTTTTTCACAAAACGAAAATTATTCTATGTCACATTCAAATTATTCAAATTAACAATTTTATAATTTATTAATTTTCACTACTTTTAATTATACCCCCAGTAATGTCATTTGTCAACTGGATTATTTTAATTTGGCCTTGTATCTACAAGTCTTTCAGCTCATTCTTATTTTTATTTATCATATTTTTTTTATTACATTTTATAAGTCGTTTATTTTTATAAAAATTCTTTTTCAAACTCTACTTCACTTAAAATTCTCACTCCTAATTTTTCAGCCTTTTCCAATTTACTTCCTGCCTTTTCACCTGCAATAAGAAAATCAAGATTTTTTGATACACCGGAAAGATAATTTCCACCTTTTGCCAGTATAATATCCTTTATTTCTTCCCTTTTATATTTCTCCAGTTTACCAGTTGCAAGGAAATTTTTACCTTTTATAGGATTGTCTTCAATTTCTTTTTCTTCAACTGAGTCATATTCAAATTTTAAACCTATTTCCTTTAATTTCAATATTTTTTTCCAGTTATTTTCATTTTTTAGATATTCATGTACTGCAACAGAAGCTTTTTCTCCTATTCCTTTAATTTGTGTTAATTCCTCAACAGATTTTTCCTTCAGAATATCAATACTTCTAAAGTTTTTTGTTAGAAGATTTGCATTAAATTTTCCAACAAAAGGTATTCCCAAAGCATATAAAACTTTATTATACTCTCTATTTTTACTTTCTTCGATGCTGTTCAATAAATTTTCTACACTCTTTTTACCCATTTTTTCAAGACCTTCAAGCTCTTCTTTATAATTTTTTAGTGAATAAATATCTACAACTGTTTCTATTTTTTTCAGTTCAATGAACTTTTCAACTATCTTTTCACCAAGTCCTGTTATGTTCATGGCATCCCTTGAGACAAAATATTCTATTTCCCTTTTTACTTTTTCAGGACAAAGGGGATTTGGACATTTTAGTGCAACCTGGCCTTCCTCTTTTATAAGTTTTGTATCACATACAGGGCATTCTACCGGAATTTCTATATTCTTCTCACTTCCATTCCTGTCATCAAATACCACATTTACAACCTGCGGAATTATTTCTGCAGCTTTTTCTATTATTACATTATCTCCTATTTTTATATCTTTTCTTCTTATTTCATCAAAATTGTGAAGACTTGCACGTTTCACTACTGATCCTGAAAGATTTACCGCTTCAAGCTCTGCAACTGGTGTTATCACCCCTGTTCTTCCCACCTGCAAAGTTATGTCATAAAGTTTTGTTTTTACCTGTTCAGCAGGAAATTTATATGCAATAGCCCATCTAGGACTTTTTGTTGTGTATCCCAGTTCATTATAATAGGAAAAATCATTTACCTTTATTACAAGACCGTCTGTTTCATAATCAAGTTTTTCCCTTTCTGTATGCCATTTATCTATTGCCAGTTCCAGCTTTTTAAAATCACTGTATTTTTCAAATACTTTAGTTGTTTTAAATCCAAGACTTTCTATATAATCTATACTTTCCTCATGAGTTTTCACTCCAAAGTCTTCAGGACTTACCAAATAATATAAATAACAGTCTAGTCCCCTTTCTTTCACAATACTGCTGTCAAGCTGTCTTATTGTTCCAGCTGCGGCATTTCTCGGATTGGCAAATACATCTTCCCCGGCTTCTTCCCTTTCCTGATTAACTTTATTGAAATTCGAAATAGGAAGCACAACTTCTCCCCTTACTTCTATATTTACAGGTTGTTTCAACCTTTTTGGGATTGACTTTATTTCCCTTATATTTTCAGTAACATCTTCTCCTACTTGGCCGTCTCCCCTTGTAATTCCCTGCTTCAATACACCCTTTTCATATATCAGGCTTATACTCAGTCCATCCAGTTTTAATTCAAGTATATATTCCAGCTTTTTATCCAGTCCTATTATCTTTCTTGCCCTCTGATCAAAATCTTCTATTTCTGAAATATTGTATGTGTTTGATAAACTCAGCATTGGAACCTTATGAGTTACTTTTGAAAACTTTTCACTTACAGTTCCACCTATTTTTTCTGTAGGAGTTACAGCATCTTCTGAAGCACTTTCCCTACTGTATATTTCCTTAAGTTCAGGATTCCCCTCTTCAAGATCTTTCAGCTCCCTGATTAATTTATCATATTCTGCATCAGAAATAAGTGGAGCATCTTCATCATAATAGGCTTTATTGTGTTTTTCTATTTCATTTCTCAATTTACGGTATTTTTCATATGCATCTTCATTGTTTTCTGATTTATTTTCTATATTTTTATTTTCAGCATCAAATAATTTTTTATCTTCTAAAATTTCTTCATCTTCATTTTTCTTTAATGTATCAAATAAATTCACACTTCCACCTCTATCTCAATTCAATTATATTTAGTATTATACTACATCTTTTCTAATCTGTATATTTGAAATTTTATATCTGTATTATTTTTCCAAAATATGCTATTATATAAGGGTAACAAATCTAATAAGGAGGTTTTTAATTATACCTGATATTTAGGTATAATCATGAAAAATGTCAAATAATATTACAAATGATAAAATTGATATATTAAGCTTAAATCTTGAAAAATTGCAGGAAGTTTTTGTCATTACAGGCTTGAAAAAATTTAATGCAACACAGGTTTTTGACTGGCTTCACAACAAACTTGTTTTTGATTTTGACGGATTTACTAATATTTCAAAAAATGACAGGGAAATATTGAAAAAACGATTTTATCTGCCTAAACTTGAATATCGGACTCATCAGATTTCTGATGATAAAAATACAGAAAAATTTCTTTTTGAATTAAGGGATAAAAGGCTTATAGAAAGTGTTCTTATTTCCCATAAAAATAGGCATACACTTTGTGTTTCTTCACAGATAGGATGTCTTCTTGGATGTGATTTCTGTGCCACTGCAACTATGAACTACGAAAGAAATCTCGATATTTCAGAAATTCTTTTACAGTTCTACTATGTGCAAAGTTATTTGTCTAAAAGAGGAGAAAAACTTGGAAATGTTGTATTTATGGGGATGGGAGAACCTTTTCTAAATTATGACAATGTTATTGGAGCAATTAACATACTAAATTCTGAAAAAGGCCAAAATTTTTCCAAGAGAAACTTTACTATTTCCACAAGTGGAATAGTACCAGGAATTAAAAGATTTACAAATGATGAACCTCAAATTAATCTGGCGATTTCCCTCCATTCTGTAAGAGATGATGTCAGAACGGAAATTATGCCTATAAATAAAAAATGGAATATAAAAGAACTCAAGGATACTCTTCTGGAATATCAGAAAAAATCAAAAAATAGGATTACATTTGAGTATATTCTTATTGATGATATGAACTGTGAAACAAAAGATGCCTTTGAACTAATAAATTTCTTACGTTCTTTTTCCTGCCTTGTAAATCTTATTCCTTACAATCCCGTAGCAGGAAAAATTTATAAGACTCCACCAAAAAAGAAACAGAAGGAATTTTATAATTTGCTTAAGGAAAAAAATATTAATGTTACACTGCGTGAAACAAAAGGTCAGGATATTGCAGCGGCTTGCGGGCAGTTAAAAGCAAAAAAGGAGATGAGCAGTATAAATGAAAAACAATAAAGACACTAATATACAGGAGAAAAAAGTTCTTGTAAAAAAAAGAAGAAAGAGAAGAAGTATTCTTTCCTTTTTCATTAAACTTTTTGTATTTTTCATAATAGTCGGTGCAGGAGTTGTTTCATATATGATTTATAGTATCAAGAAGGAAACTCCTACGGAACTGATTGAAAGTTACAGTCCTATTTCACCTTCGGTTATATACGATATAAATGGAAATCAGCTGGATACAATAATTGTTGAAAATCGTTCTCCTATTAGTATAAACGATATTCCAAGACATGTTCAGGATGCTTTTCTGGCAATAGAAGACAGAAAATTTAGAACACACCATGGATTTGACTTTGTACGTACAGGAAGAGCAATGTTCCTTACACTTACAGGACGTCGTCGTGAAGGTGGAAGTACTCTTACCCAGCAGCTTGCTAAAAATGCCTTTCTGACTCCTGAACGTACATGGATAAGAAAAGCAAAGGAAGCTATTCTGGCGATTGAAATTGAAAGAAAATATACAAAAGATGAGATATTGGAAAATTATTTAAATACAATCTATTTTGGACAGGGAGCATATGGAATTAAAAATGCTTCCATAAGATACTTTAACAGGGAGCCTAAAGACCTTACAATAGCACAGGCCGCTGTACTGGCAAGTTTACCAAAGTCTCCTACAAAGTATTCAAAAATAGAAAATGCTGTTGAAAGGGAGCAACTTGTCCTTCTACAAATGAGAAATTTTGGATTTATTACAGAACAGCAGTATGAAGAAGCTAAAGCTGAAAAAATTCAGTTTGTAAATGGGAATATTAAAAATAAAAATGAAGAGGAACAAATTTCAACTTCAAATATTGCTCCTGAATTTACTACAATTGTATTAAGTGAAGTAAAAAAGATTCTTAAGGTTGCAGATGATGATCAGAAGTTTATATTTGACGGATATAAAATATATGCCACAGTTGATTTAAACATGCAGAATGCCGCTTATAAAGCCTTCAACAGTAATTACAACATGAGAAGACGTGAAAAATTAAATGGTGCTTTATTTTCAATTGATCCAAGTAACGGTTTCGTAAAAGCCATGGTTGGAGGAAAAAATTATAAAAAAGGTGAATTTAACAGGGCTTTAAGTGCAATGAGACAGCCCGGTTCATCATTTAAACCATTAATTTATCTTGCCGCCCTTCAGAAAAATATGAATATGAGCAATGTAATGGAAGATTCACCACTTACTACTCCAGGATGGTCTCCAAAAAACTATGACGGAAAATTTAGGGATAGTATGACTCTTGCTAAAGCATTAGAAATTTCAAACAACGTAATTCCTGTAAAACTTCTTCAATTTGTAGGTATTGATGCAGTTGAAAAAATATGGCGTGATTCAGGAGTTGTAGGTGGAAATTTCCCTAAAGATTTAACACTTGCACTAGGTTCCATAACAACAAAACCAATTGACATGGCTTTATTTTATGCAGCCCTTGCAAATGGTGGTTTCCAGGTAACTCCTCAATATATATACAAAATTGAAAATAAATTTGGTGAAATTATTTATGAGGCAAAACCTCAGAAGAAGAAAATATTTGAACCTGAAGATGTAGCAATACTTACATATATGCTTCAAAATGCAGTTAATTACGGTACAGGACAAAGTGCAAAAGTATTTAAAAATGGAAAACTTATTCCAATGGCTGGAAAAACAGGAACTACCAGTGATTATGTTTCTGCATGGTTTACAGGTTATACTCCTACCCTTGCTACAGTAGTTTATGTAGGAAATGATGATAATAAATCCATGGGTGGAGGAATGACTGGGGGAGCCGCAGCAGGTCCTATATGGAAAAACTACATGCAGTCAGTAGTAAATATTGAAAACTACAATGTCGGTTTCTTTGAGTTTATTGATGATTATATTAAAAGAAAAGACTTAACTTTAAGAGAAATTGATTTAAAAATAGGTCTTCTGGATACAGACGGTGTAGATAGGAGAACTGCTTTATTTAAAGCTGGAACTGAACCTATTGAATATGAAGGTAAATTTAAAGGCGGAATAACATATTAATTGATTGAGGGAGCTATCTCAAAAAAATAGCTCCTTCTTTTTTTATATCTAAGTAATAAAAAAATTATATTTATATTATTTACAATTTCACAATATAAATATGTTATCTATAAGCGAAATTATAATAAATAAATATAATTTTTATTTTCTATTTACATTTTTTGGATTAATTTCTTACTCTCTCAATGCTAATGGCATAGTGAAATACACAGACTTATCATCAGCTTCATCTTTTACCACTACTGAACTCTTTGAATTCAGTAATTTCAGTTCTGTCACTTTACCACCAATAATTGAAATATAATCTACCAGGAATTTAACATTTAATGAAATTTTTAAATTTTCACCTTCCTGTATTGTTGAAAGTTCTTCTTTTATCTTGGCATTTTCACTTATACCTGTAAGTATAAGTTTATTATTTTCAAAACTGAAAATACCACCATTTTTTGAATCCTTATTATCTCTAACGAATATTAATGTTCTTTTCAATACTGACAGAAAATCTTTTGTATTTAAAAGAATTTTCTTATCATGCTGGGCACTTTTCAATATTGATTTGTAATCTGGAAACTGTAATTCTATTACTCTTGTTAAAATTTCTACATTTGAAAATTTAAAAAATACTCTTGTTCCGTCAGATTTAAAGCTTATAGTTTCTTCATCTATAAGTTTCATTATTTTTATTAATCCGTCGATTGTTTTTAAAGGAATACTTACACTTAATCCTTCCTTATTCTTCTGATTTTCTTCCAGTTCCTCTTCAATGTAAGTAAGTCTGTAAGTATCAGAAGAAACAAGCTTAAGCTTATTATCTTCTATTTCAAGTCTTATACAGTTTACCGCAAGATTTTCTGCATCTGTTGAAGCTGAAATTTTTACATTTTCTATATTTGCGAGAAGTTTACTTTTTTCAAAAGTATATTCTACTCCCATTTCAAATCTTGAAGGTGTAGGATAATTTTCCGCATCATAAAGGGAAAATTCAGTATTTGTACTGTCTGTTCTTATTATAAGCTTTCCTTGTTCTTCAATTAATTCTATTTTCTCATCAGTTATCTGTTTTAAAAATTCTTCAATCAGCTTATGTTTTATTACTATTTTCCCCTCGGAATTTATCTCACCTGAGATTTCAGTATTAATTGATAATTCAAGATCTGTTCCCTTCAATATTATACAATTTTCTTTGGCCTCTATATAAATACCTGAAAGTACTTCCCTTATTTTATTTTCTGTTACTGAATTTTCAACTATCTGAATAGCTTTTAAAATTTCTTTTCTATCAACTTTAACATTAAGCATGCATAATCTCCTCCCTTTTAGTTTTATTTCGTTACAGTATTTCTTTATACTCTTTAAAATGATTTTTCAATTTTATAATTGCCTTTTTCTCTATTTGTCTTACTCTTTCCCTTGTAATGTTTAAAATAGAACCTATTTCTTTTAGAGTGTGTATTTTATTATTATAAAGACCATATCTCAGTTCGAGTATCTCCTTTTCCCTTTCTGTAAGGGTATTGTCAAGCAGATCTCTCATTTCTGATAACTGATCTTCCTTAATAATTTTTTCTTCAACATCATCATTTTTCCCAATGATATCTTCCAGATAAATATTATCTCCTATTGTTTCATTTAGGGATATTACATCCTGAAATTCATTTAAAAGAAGGATTACCTTACTTTCCTTCAATTCCACTTCCTTTGCAATGTATGAAGTTGACGGGGATTCCCCATGTAGTGCTACATAATCTGTAATTACTTTATTTACTTTGGCAAGCTGTTCGTATTTATAGGAAGGTATTCTTATATCTCTTCCTGTATTAATTATCGCTTTCTTTATAGACTGTTTAATCCACCATACTGCGTATGTGCTAAATCTATGTCCCTTAGTGTAGTCAAATTTATTTATTGCCTTTATTAATCCTATATTTCCCTCACTAATCAGGTCAATTAGCGGAAGACCGTTACCAAGTGACTTTTTTGCAGTACTTATAACCAGCCTTAAATTTGATAAAATTAATAACTGTCTCGCCTGCTCATCATTTTCTTCTCTAATTTTCTTTAAAAGTTCATATTCCTCTTCTTTTGACAGCAAATGAAATTTCTGAATATCACTCAAATAGAGAGAAATCAAATTTAAATTATTCTCTTCCATATATCAGCTCCGTTGTTATTATCTTGTTAGTTTAATATACTTATTCTTATGCTAATCATCACAATATTTCATCGCAGTAATTTTAAACAAATTCTGATTTGAGGTTTCTACTCATGAATAATGAAACTAATTCATTTACAGGTTTTCCTTTATAAATCACTTCATATAAAGCAGAAAAAATAGGTGCATTTATATTCTGTTCCTTTATAATTGCATATAGAGCCTTTATAGTTTCTGCACCTTCAGAAACCATATTCATATTTGCAGTTATATCTTCTATTTTTTCACCTTTTCCAAGTTTTTCTCCTACATATCTGTTTCTACTGTGGTTACTTGTACATGTTACGATTATATCACCAAGACCCGAAAGTCCCATAAAAGTTTTTGGATTTACATCATAATACTTACTTATTTCAAATATTTCGTTTATTCCTCTAGTAATCAAAGCAGCCTTAGAGTTATCTCCAAAACCTAATCCGTCAGATATTCCTGCAGCAATTGCCAGACAGTTTTTTAACGCTCCGCCCAGTTCTGCTCCAGTAAGATCTGTTCCGGTATAAACTCTGAAATATTGGTTACTGAATATTTTCTGAACCTGTATTGCCGAATTTTCATCCCTAGACACTGCCAAAATTGCTGACGGAAGTTTCATCGCCACTTCTTCAGCATGAGTCGGTCCGGCAAGCAGGACATAACTGTATTCTTTATCTCCGAGTTCTTCTGCCACTACTTCAGAAATTCTTTTCTTACTTGAAATTTCAATTCCTTTCGCGACATTAACTAATATTATATTATATATCAGACAATTTTTCAACCTTTTTAAAACTGCCCGTAAAAATTGTGTAGGTGTAGCTAATAAAATAACATCAATTCTGCCATATTTTTCTTCATCAGAAAGAACTTCACAATAATTATCTACTATTTTCAGCTCATCTGGTAGTTTAAATTCAAATGAAAAAATAGGATTTTTTCTTTCTGTTTTCATTATTTCCCTATTTTTTTCGTTATGTTCCCACAGATAGACATTACTGCCATTTTCCACCAGCAATTTAGCCAGACAACTTCCCCAGCTTCCTCCACCTATTACTAACACATTTTTCATTAAATACACCTGCCCTTATTTTTTATTTATTGTAAATTTTGATTCTGTACCGTTTAATAAACGTTGAATATTACTTTTATGTTTAACAATTATCAGTACTGCAATTATTCCTCCAAAAATAGTGTAAGGAATATCTCCATACAGGAAGAAAATAAATATTGGCAATGATGTTGCGGCTATTATCGAAGAAATCGAAACATATCTTGTCAGTGCAAATATTACAAAAAATACCACCGCTGCAAGTAACAGAGCTTTCGGTACCAGAACAGTAAATACTCCAACCGTTGTTGCAACTGCTTTTCCTCCCTTAAATTTCATGAAAACTGAAAAACTGTGGCCTATAATTGCAAATATTCCAATCATTATAGAATCTAAATTTGATATTCCTGTCATATTTCCGAGTAAATCTGCCTTCATAAAAAACGACAATGCAACCAGAATTGCTCCTTTGGAAATATCAAGTATCAATGTAAGTATTCCCAGTTTTGCTCCAAGAACTCTTGCGGCATTCGTAGAACCTGTATTTTTACTACCGTGTTCCCTTACATCTATTCCCTTGAAAACTTTTCCTATCCAAAGAGCATTAGGAATACTCCCTAGAATATAAGCAAATGCCATCAATACAATTGTATTCATAAACTTATACCATCCATTCTTTTATTTATCTAATTTTTTTAATTTTTCTTCTTCTTTTCTTTTTAATTTTCTTAGTTCTCTATACAGAAAAAGTAGTAATACTATTGCAAACAGCAAATCTGTAAATGGCTGTGCATACCATACTCCATCCAATTTCCATATTCTTGAAAAGATTACCATAACAAGAAGAAATATTACAACTTGACGTAATAAGTTCAATATTACTGCATATCTTGGTCTTCCTGTAGACTGATAGTAGTTTGGTATTATTATTCCCAATGATGCAGGAATTACCAATGAAAAATAAATTCTCAAGGCTTTTATACCTTCGTAAAGACCTTCCACCGTACTTTTTTCATTGAAAAATAGTATAAGTTCCCTAGGTATTAGCATCACTACAATCCAAAATATGGCAGCTGAAAAAAGTCCCATAGCAACTGCTATAAGAAGAGCTTTTCTTACCCTCCTGTAATTTTCCGCTCCATAATTAAATCCAATTATAGGCTGTATTGCCTGTGCCACCGAATAGACAGTCATTGTCATTATCGGCAGGTAGGAATTTATAATTGTCATTACAGCTACTCCATAAGTTCCTCCATTTGTTTCAACTATTTTATTTGTTACAAGTCCCACAAGTGAACTTGCCATCTGTAAAAGAAACGGAGACATACCGATTGACAATATATCCTTTACCACTGGACACGACAATTTCATATTTCTTAATTTAAGCTTCAAAGAACTTGTCTCCTCCAGCTTATATCCAAAAAGATTAATTTTAATTGGAAATTTTCCTGCTATTATAAAATACATTACAAAAATTGCAGAAAGGATATTTCCTATTAAAGTGGCATAAGCTGTACCTTCTATACCCGTATGCAGAATCACTACTGCAACATAATCAAGTATAATGTTAGTTATTGCACCGACCATCATTGAAAACATTGCAACTCTTGGAGTTCCTGCAGCATTTAAAACATTTGTAAGACCATAAGAGAAAAATAATGGGAGTATTGCATACATTATTATCTCAAGGTAGGTTTTTGCATAAGGCAATGTTTCTGCATTTGCTCCTGAATAAAGAAGAATAGTGTCAAGATTTATCATCATCAGTATATAAAGAACTATACCAAGTATTGCAAATATTGTTATTGTGTTTCCCAATATTTTTTCAGCTTCTTCACCCTTTTTCTGACCAAGCCTTATAGATACCACTGCTCCTGATCCTACTCCTACAAGCATTGCAAATGCTATAAAAATCATGACTATATAAAAGGCTACTCCTGCTCCTGCAAGAGCTTTTTCACTTATTTTTCCAACAAAAAATCTGTCTACAATATTATAGAGCACTACTACAACCGAACCAATAAATGTCGGTATAAAATATTTTATGCAAAGCTTAAAAATCGAATCATCATTTAATTCATTATGCTTTTTATCCATATCTATTCCTCTAATTTTCATTTATTATCTTTATTAAATATTCTGCTACTTTTGGAAGCACTCCGCTATTTCCAAGTTTTTCCCTTTCCTTTTCCAGTATTGCAACTGTTTTTTCCTTATTTTCTTCCATTTTTTTACATTCTGAAAGCAACCTGGCCACAGTAAAATCCTCCTGCAGCAGTTCTGAAAACACTTCTTCCTTTGCATTTAAATTAGTCAATGAAATATATTTTATTTTCAATATTTTTCTTGCAATAAAGGCATTTATAAAAGATGTTTTATAAACTACTATTACAGGCAATCCTGTCAGCGAAACTTCAAATGTCACTGTACCTGAAGTTGCTATTGCATATTTACATCTATCGCGTAATTCAGAAATTGAATCAAAACTTATTTCTAAATTTTCAATTTTAGACAGATCAGTATCCTCAATATATTTCAAATGTGACTTATCAGCAAATTTTACTATAAACTTTTCATTTTTCATTTCTTCTGATTTTACCAGTTTTATAATTTCAGGAAAAAACTTTGTAATTTCCTGTTTTCTGCTTCCTGGTAACAGAAGTATATCATTTCCTAGCTTATTTGAAAATACATATTTATCAACTAGAGGATTTCCAAAATACTTTACATCCATTCCAGTTTCTTTCTGTTTGCTGTCAAAATATTCCTTTTCAAAAGGAAAAATAACAATCACATCATCAAATTTCATAAGCTTCTTTATACGCTTTTTCCCCCATGCCCATACTTTTGGCGGTATATAGTATATTGTCCTTACATCTGGAAGATTTTTCTTTATAAGTTCAAAAAATCTCAGGTTAAATCCTCCAAAGTCCACAAAAATAACAGTTTTAATATCATTTTCCCTAATATAATCCAGATATTCTTCTGCTTTCTGTTTAAAATATTTATATTTTTTCAGAGCTTCCACAAATCCCATAATGTCATTATCCTTTATGTGATTTATTTTTATTGCACCTGCATTTATTGAATTATCTCCAACTACTCCACAAAATTCAAGATTTGGATCCTGTTTTCTCATTTCTTCAATAATATATGATAAATGAAGGTCTCCAGACATTTCTCCGCATGAAACAAATATTTTCTTTTTATTTTTCATTTATATTCCTTTATTTTCTCACAATTTTATTAATCGTTTATTTTTATTCCCTTTATGAATATTTTGTTTTTGTTTGCAAATTCTATAACTTCCTTCTGATCTATGAAAAGCATTTTTTCAGCTTCGGCAATTATACCTCTTCCATTAATTTCCACTACTTTTTTTACAGTTTCTAGTCCAATAGTCGGAATATCTATCCTGTAGTCCTGCTTTCTTCTGGCTGTTTTTACAACGATACAGTTTTTCCCTGCAAGTTCCCCTCCACGTAAAATAGCCTTGTCAGTTCCTTCTATTCCTTCAAGTGCAACAACTGATTCATCTTTTACGACAACAGTCTGTCCTGCATCAATATCTGTAAGCATTCTTGCAGCCTCTATTCCTATTTCAATCGTTTTTTCCTCATTTTTTGACGGACTGTTTTTTGTGTAGTTTTCATTTTTCACCATATATTCATCAAACAGATAGTTCTGAGGTAAAACTGTTATTCCTTCACCTTCAATATAATCAATTATTGCTTTTAATATATTCTTATCTTTTTTATTTCTGGCTGAGAACAGTATTTTTGTAGCAGTAAAATCAAATTTTAAGTTGGAAAAAATAAGATCCTTTTCAACTTTTCCAAGCATAACAAGACGGGAAATGTTATTTTTCTTAAAATAAGAAATTATCTTTCCCGGTTGTGCTATACTATATTTTGCCGAATTAACATGTTTTTTGACAGATTCTTCAACACTGTCAAATAAATAGACGGAAACAGGTTCTATACCCTGCCGAATACATTGTTCTATAAACATTTCAGGTAATTTACCGTTTCCTGCTATAAGTCCAATTCTATCCATTTATCTCGTTATACCTCTTTTACTTTTTCTTATAAATTCTACAACCTTCATTGCTTCATCAAAATGGCTATAATCTCTTTCAAGTATTTGTAATGCTTCTTCCAGCTTCAATTTTTTCTTAAAAATTATTTTATATACTTCCCTTAAAGTTTTTATCTGTTCTTCAGAAAAACCTCTTCTTTGAAGACCAACAATATTTATATATACTGCCCTTGCCTTATTTCCTTCAGAAAGCATGTACGGAACAACATCCTGAGTTACTGCGGAACATCCTCCTATCATTGCGTGTCTTCCCACTCTTGTAAACTGGTGAACTGCAGTAAGTCCTCCAACAACAGCATAATCTTCAACTTCAACATGGCCTGCAAAAGTCGCCGCATTTGCAAGAACGCAGTTGTCACCAATAATACAGTCATGTGCTATATGGACATATGCCATTATTAGACAGTTGTTACCAATTCTAGTTTCGTATTTGTCATCAGTTCCCCTATGAATTGTAACAAATTCTCTTATTTTATTGTTATTTCCTATTACTGTCCTTGTTTTTTCACCTTTAAATTTTAAATCCTGAGGGACTTTTCCTATAGATGCAAAAGAAAATATATAGTTATTTTCTCCTATTATTGTTTCCCCTTCTATTACTACGTGAGATTCCACAGTAGTTCCATTTCCTATTACAACTTCCGGTCCTATTATTGAATAAGGTCCTACTGTTATATTTTCCCCGAGTTTAGCTTCTTCAGCTATTATTGCAGTTGGGTGAATGTTATTCCTACTCATTGTCATACCTCTTTATATTTTTTATTGTATTAATTATAATTCCTGTATCGCAAATTTCAAATCTGCTTCACATGCAACCGCACCATCAACGGTACATTTCCCTTTTGCAACTATAACATTTCTCTTTACTTTTATTTTTTCAACTTCTATTCTAAGCTGATCCCCTGGAACAACACCTCTTCTAAATTTACAATTATCTATCGACATAAATAAAGGTATTTTTCCTGGTTCTAACATCAATAATCCTACCGCCTGGGCCATAGCTTCTACTTGTAAAACTCCTGGCATAACAGGTTTTCCTGGAAAATGTCCGTTAAAAAATTCTTCATTCATAGTTACATTTTTTATTGCGACTAAAGAGTCTGTTCCATTTTTTTCTATTACTCTATCCACTAATAAAAAAGGGTATCTGTGTGGTAATATTTTCATTATATCTTCTATTGTCATAACTGGTTCCATACTTATTTTTCCTCCTAAAATTTTATATATAAATCGTTATTATCGTATTATAAACTTTATCCCCTATAAAAGTCAATAACCTATTTGTTATCTTTTATTACAACTTTTTTACTTAATAACGTTTTATTTCCCAACTTTCCATAGTTTTTATCATTATTCATAAACAACTAGTGTTATTATAAAAAACAAATTTGAAATAAAATTATTTTAAATATTTTTCAGCAATAAGTGCTGTAAGTTTTGCATTTACAAAATGACCTGCCTTTATGGCTATTACATGTGCCTTTAACGGTCTTCCCAAAACATAAAGATCTCCTATTATATCAAGTATTTTATGTCTTACAAATTCATCCGGATATCTAAGCCCTTCAGGATTTAAAGGACCGTCTTTTCCAACAACTATTGCATTTTCAAGGCTTCCACCAAGAGCCAGATTGTTTTTTTTCAGAAAATCTATTTCATAATCAAATGCAAATGTTCTGCATCTTGAAATTTTTTCAATATATTCTTCAGGAGTTACATTTATTTCAAAATACTGTGATTTTAAGAAACTGTGATTAAAATCTATTGTATATGATATTTTAAATCCGTCATAAGGCAGAGCCAAAACATGCTTCCCATCTTTTTCCTGAGTAAATATTATTGGTTCTGTTATTACCACAGGTTCTATTTCACTTTCCAATTCTTTTATTCCGGCTTCTTTAAGCTTTTCCATAAATTGTATCGAGCTTCCGTCAAGTATTGGAAGTTCATTTCCATTTATTTCTACTAAAATATCAGTAATTCCTGAAACTGAAAGCGAAGACATAAAATGCTCTATTGTGTGTACTTTCACATCTGCTTCATTTTTTATATTTGTTCCTCTTTCCAGATCAAATAAATTTCTATAATCAACTTTTATAATATTGTCTTTATCTGTAATGTCTACTCTTTTAAAAATTATCCCTCTTCCTGCTTCACTGTCATCTCCATTAGGCTTTAAAGTAAGCTTTATATTTTCTCCTTTATGAAGACCTATTCCGGATAGGGAAACTTCTTTTTCTATTGTTCTTCGCTTCATAGACTTTCCTCCATTTCTTTTTGCTTCCTGAAATCAATCCAATTTCAATATTTATCTTTCATAAACATTGAAAATTATCCCTTCAGAAGTTTTTCTGCAAGTATTAATGCTATTTTCTTTTCTCCTGTCATAAAATCAATCAGCAGACTTTTTTCATCTACTTTTTTTATTTTTCCTTTTCCAAACTTAATATGATTTACAACATCTCCAACTTTATATTTGGATTTTTCCTTATTTTTCAGTTCTGAAGTTCTCACTGATTTCAATGAAAAAGGATTAAAATTCTCTATTTTTCTTTTTCCTTCCTGATTAAAGAGAATTGTTGTTCCATTTTTTTTGCTTAACTTATTATTTTTTTCTGATAAATAATCAAGATTTCCCTGTTTCATTTCACTAATAAATCTTGAAGGTCTTATCATATAGTTCATTTGTCCCCATACCATTCTTTCTGAAACGTGGGAAAGATAAAGTTCTTTTTTTGCCCTTGTTATAGCAACATAACAAAGTCTTCTTTCTTCTTCAATTTCATCTTCAGAAGTATCAAAGTTACATGAAGGGAAAAGTCCGTCCTCCATTCCGGCAATAAACACATAATCAAATTCAAGTCCTTTTGAACTGTGAATTGTCATCAGTTTTATAAAATTCTCATCCTCTTCAATGGAATCAGAGGAAGAAGTAAGTGAAACCATATCCAGATATTCACTTAAAGACATTCCAGGATTCTGTTTTTCAGATTCTGTTATACTGTTTAACAGTTCTTCAATATTTTTTACCCTGTCTTCCTTGTTATCTTCTATTGAATCTATATACTTTGTCTGTATAAGCACTTCATCAAACACTTCTTTTACTGAAAGTTCATCAAGTCTTTCATATATTCCGTGCATCATTTTATAAAAACTTTTTATAGCTTCCTTGACAGCTGCCCTTAATCCTGGAATTTCATCAATATATTTTGTTGATTCCAGCATTGAAATTCCCTTTTCATTTGCAAGTTGAGCTATTTTTTCAAGGGTTTTGTCTCCTATTGCCCTTTTTGGAACATTTATTATCCTATAAAAATTATGATTATCATTAGGATTATTCAGCAAATTCATGTATGCAAGGATATCCTTTATTTCTTTTCTCTGGAAGAACTGCATTCCACCATAAATTTTATAAGGAACCTTCGCCGCTAAAAGCTTTTCCTCAAGCACACGTGACTGGGAGTTTGTTCTATACAGTATTGTCATATCCTTATACTGCTTTCCATCTTTAGCCTTAGCCTTTATTTCATTTACAATAAATTCTGCTTCATCATAGACAGTTGGAGCATTGAAAACTTTTATTTTTTCACCTTTTTCTCCATTAGTCCAAAGTTTCTTTCCTTTTGAACTTTTATTATTTTTTATAAGTTCATTTGCTGTGTCAAGGATTGTTTTGGTAGATCTGTAATTTTGTTCCAGTTTTGCCACAAAGGCATTTTTATAATCCCTTTCAAAATTCAGTATATTATTTATATTTGCACCTCTGAAGGCATATATACTCTGATCTTCATCTCCTACAACACATATATTTTTATATTTTTCTGCAATTTTACTTATTATTTCATACTGAATATCATTTGTATCCTGATACTCATCTACAACTATATATTTGTATCTATTCTGAACTCTTTCAAGTACATACGGGTCTTCCAGAAGCCTTTTTGCATTAAGAAGAAGATCTGAAAAATCCATGGCATTATTTGCCTTCAATGTTTCATCATATTTCCTGTAAATATCCCTGAAAATTCTATTTGAATAGATTCTCGTATCAACTTGTTCTTCAAGTTCTTCTATTCCTATTCCCTGTTCCTTTAATTTACTGATTCTGTTTGCAATTTTTGCAGGGGATACTTCATCATTTTTTATATTCAGTTCCTTTTTTATCTTGGTAATAATTGACTTCTGATCATCCACATCATAAATATTAAAGTTTCTTCCGTACCCTATTCTATCAGAATATGTTTTTAAAAGTCTCACTGAAAATGAATGGAATGTTGATACTACAAGGTCATTTGCATCTGGTCCTATTAAAGCCTCTGCCCTTTCCTTCATTTCCTTAGCCGCCTTATTCGTAAATGTAAGGGCCATTATATTTAGCGGAGAAATTCCTTTTTCCTTTATCATATGAGCTATTCTATATGTAACCGTTCTTGTCTTTCCGCTTCCAGCTCCAGCCAGTATTAATACAGGTCCGTCGATTTTTTCAGCTGCTTTTCTCTGTTCTTCATTTAGTTCATCTAAAATACTCATTTTTCCCTTCCTTTACTATTAATAATTTAGTTTATCATATGTTCGCATACTCATTTTTTGTGCATTTTCTTATATTTAAATTATACCACAATTTATAGATTTTGTCTTTAAATATTTAGAATTAAAACTTAATTGCATAATTTCCCTTCACTTCAAAATTTTTCTGCTTAAAACTTCTATTTTATATTGCATTTTCATTTAAAAAGATGTAAAATTGCTTAATTATATTTATATTATAAAGGAGCTTTATGAAAAAGTTTAAGTTTATTATTTTAATAGTTCTGATATTAGCATTCTTTTCCTGCGATAACACCTATTTTGGAAAAAAAGAAGCTGAATCAGACATAAATTCTAAAAAGGAAAATACAGAAACTACTGTTATAAATTCTAATGAAACTGAAAAATTAGAAGATAAAAAAATTACTGTTATAGCTGTTGGGGATATAATGCTGGGAAGTAACTATCCTTCCAGAACTCTTCTCCCAAAAAATGATTACAATGTATTGACAGATACAGAAAAAATATTACAGGATGCTGACCTTACTGTTGGAAATCTTGAAGGAACTCTTTTTGATGAGGGAGGAACTCCAAAAAGCTGTTCAGACGTTTCTGTATGTTATGTTTTCAGAACTCCTTCAAAATATGGTAAATACCTTAAGGACGCAGGATTTGACTATTTAAGCATTGCAAATAACCATTCCAATGACTTTGGAGATGAAGGAATTAACAAAACAATGAAAAACCTTGATGAATTGGGTATAAAATATACCGGGATTAAAAAATTAGCTGAAACTGCCATAATCGAAAAAGATAATTTAAAATATGGTTTTGTTTCTTTTGCTCCCCTTTCTAAAACAGTTGATTTAAATAATTATGAATATGCTGCAGAACTTATAAAATCCCTTAAAAGTTCAACTGATATTGTTATTGTAATGTTTCATGGAGGGGCTGAAGGAAATGGAAAAGAACACATTACCAGAAAAACTGAAATGTTCTTTGGAGAAAATAGAGGAAATGTATTTAAATTTGCTAGAATGGCTGTAGATGCCGGAGCTGATATAATTTTGGGTCAAGGTCCACACGTAACTCGTGGAATAGAACTATACAAAAACAGATTTATTTCCTACAGTGCCGGAAATTTTGCCACATATGGAAAATTTAATTTGAAAGGTAAAAGTGGTATCGCCCCAATTTTTAAAATAACCATTGATTCTAAAGGAAATTTCATTGAAGGCGAAATCATCCCTGTTAAACAGACTAAAGGAACATTTGGTCCTTTTGTTGATGAAAACAGAACTGCCATTAAGGAAATTATTTCCCTTAATAAAAGTGATTTCCCGGAAGGAAATGGTCTTTCTGTAAGTGAAGATGGAAAAATTAAAAAGAAATAGAATTCTAAATTGTGTAAAAACTATATTTCGAGTTATTTAAAATTTTACAATTTTAATAAACGTAGAAATATAGTTTTTTACTTTATGTATACGTATTTTCTTTCATCAGATATTTCTTCATTATATTTATATCCATTTAAAGATATATTCTTTAACAGAGTAACATCAGTTATTCTGTTTTTTATAATATAATTTACAGTAAATCCACGCATTTTCTTTGAATTAGTGCTTATCTGTTTTAATTTACCGTCCTTTTCATCATAAAATTCAAAATTATAAATATTATCAGTTGAAAGTATTTTAGAATACTCCTTTGATGCCAAGTTTATTATGAAATCCTCATTTTTAAAATAATCGTTTATTTCCTTCCTCCATATTTCGTAAAGTGATTTATCCGGAAATATTGAATTTACCATATCAAGCCTATATTCCTTTAATTCAGTAAATGGAGTAAGAACACCATATAATGCTGAGAATATTCTTAAATTTTCTTCCATAAACTCCTGATCTTTTCTATCCAGTTCATCTACATGTATTTCTTTATATACAACTCCTGTATATGTAGAAATAGCATGACCAAATTTTTCTTTTTTAAAATTTTTATAGAAGTCCGATAATTTTTTGGCTTGTTCCCTTTTTAGTTTGAATTTAACTTCAATATCTTCCACTGGCCAACTCGCCACTTCTTTTACTATTTTATCAGTTATTTTAGAAAAAATAGGAGTTTCAAAGCTGTCAACTCCATCCAAAACTCCTATCTTTTTTGTTTTACTTGGTGATATTATTATTTTCATATTTTATCCTTATCAATTATTTTTTAGCTGAAATTATATTATAACCGTCTACTGTTTTGCTATGTGCATTTAAAAACTTGCTTGCATATATTGCGACATCTTTCTGTGCGTTATTTTCTGCAGCCTTTATCATTTTATCTGCATTTTCAAGCAATTCTTCTGAATTTTTCTTAATTTCCTTAAATTCCTCTGCATTTATGCCTTCCTTAGCTGCAGCTTCATCAGTAGTTTCTTTTAATTTCAAATATGATTCCTGCATTTTAAGATGTAATTCCTTTAATTTTTTTACTTCTTCCTTATCAAATTTAAGATTTTCTTTTGCAAATGCAGTATTTACAAAATTATTCGCTTCATTTACATACTTAACAAGACTTGCCATTGCTGTTTTACCGTCTGTTTCTGCTTTTTTTACTATTTTATCTCCTATTTTTTCAGATAGTTTATCCAATGCTGCTGAATATGCATTATAGCTGTTTTTTCTTTCTTCAGTGACATTTTTATATTTTTCGGCCAGTTTTTTTCCTTCTTCAAAATTATCCTTTTCATATTTTTTATTTTTATAATAATCCACTATTTCTGTTATTACATTTTTTTCATTATTCAATGACTGAACAAGACCTTCAGCAGATTTATCCACTTCATCAAATTTTGGTTCCTTTTTTATATTTTCTTCCAAATCCTTCACATACTCAGAAAATATATTAACAGTATCTTCTGTTTTAATAATACTTTCAATTCCTTTAGCTGACGGCTTTTTAAATTCCCCTTTTTCATCAGAAAATTCCCTTGTGAATACTTCTTTAAAAGAATCCTGCCATTCTTCCTCATTTGGAACATTTTTTAGACTGATGTATTCTGTATATTTTTTAATTTCATTCTCACTTATATTTCCAGAATCTTTAGATGCCTCAGTCACTGTTTTCTCAGGATTATTTTTATCTGCATTCTTCTCTTCCTTTTTACCACAGCTTATGGCTATTAAAAGAACTGCAAGCCCTATTATTATTTTCTTTTTCATTTCCATCTTTTAAATCATTCCTTTCAATTTTCCTGTATTAAAGAAAATTTAGATAAATTGATTATTTTAATTTTTTTCTAAATTGTAGATTCATATTAATATATAATACATATTTAAATATTATTTTTTACTTTTTATTTCCTATCATTTTGTTATATTCAGATACAATTTTTCTATAATTTTCACTAAAATCATATAATAATGGATATATGTCATCTCCATTTCTTTTACTTTCCATTATTCTTTCACTTAAATTTACAACTTCCTTTGAATAACTTCTAATTTTATTATAGCTTTCCAATGAATATTTTTCCTTTTTTATCTGTTTGTCAGAAACCGCCTCTAAATTCTGATATCCTCTCTTCATTTCCTCTATCAAACCTCTTAACTTCAGTACTTCCATTTTTGAAAAATCAAACTGTTTTCTGGAAAACAAAATCTGTGAAAACTCTTCTGTATTATCAATAAATGTAACAAGGCTTATAGCCGCTTTTTTTCCTTTTTTCTCAAGTCTTTCCATTTCCTTTTCTTTTTGATTTTTTATAAGAACCTTCATTACTTCAACATATACACCATATTTTTCATTACTTTTTCTTAAAGCATTTAAATATGCAGATTGTAAAAATACCGCCCCTTCATAGTTATCTTCCTTGTAGACTCCCTTTTCATAATAGTCGAGTATTTCCAAATCCAACTTTTTTTCTTCCTTAAGTGCTTCAATATATTCTTTAATATAGTTATCAATATTTTGAAATTCAGGTTTTGAACTGATTACAGTCTCTATTTTGGAAAGAGGGGCATCTAATGAATTCAGTTTCTGCCTCATTGAATTTAATTTTAGCAGATCCACCCTATTCAATTTTTTTAATTTTTTTCTGTTTTCAGTAAAAGTATCAAAATAATACTCACCAAAATCCCCTAAAATTGCAGGATTTGATTGATTATAAAAAGCTGCATATTTATTATACTTTTCTATTTCTGCTTTTATTTCCTTTTCTTTAGCTAGGTCTTTTTTCATATAATAGCCAATAACAGCTAAAACTATTATAAGTATACTGAATACAAAAGCCATGTATTTCGTTATCTTTTTCTTCATATATATTCACCCTTCAGTTATATTTCTCCTTTTTACCTGTTATAATATTATACACTATTTTTACAATATTTTCCATTTTAAAAATTCTTTTTATTACAGTCACTTCTATTCTTCAATTATAAATTCCGCTTCAATTGCAACTTCCACATCTTTTTTTCTAAATCCCATTCCAATTTTTGTAATATTTTCATACCCTTCGTATTTCAGTCCATCAGCATAATTCCTGTCATTAATTTGTTTCAAGGCACTTTTAGCCGTTCTTTTAAGGTTTTTGCTGTCCTTCGCCCTGGAATACTTAAATTCAAATATAAATGCTGTATCCTTCTTATTCTTAGGCTTTAAAACTAAATCAGGAATTCCATCTCCACTTTCATAATTGGATTTAATATAATAATTTTCATACATTATGGCAACCATTCCCATTACAAAAAGATGATATGAATTTTCTTCCTTTAAATCACGGAAACTTACAGAATTTTTAAGCAGGGTCTTGACTTCTTTTCTAAATTTTTCATACTCTCCATTTCTGAGATATTCTTCAAGTGTGGAAAATCTATAATGCCCTCCATAAGTTCTATATAAAAATCTTATCTTAAAAAAATCAAACAGCTCTTCATTAGGAATTTTCAAATCATAAATATTTTTAGCAACTTTTTTATCAATTGTCAGATACCCGCAATGAAGAAAAAACTGCCATATATTTGCCTGACCAAAATCATTTATATAATAGTTCCGTTCCTTTTCATAATTTATAATGTTTTCCTTAATTTCCATATTTCTTTTATTATTTACATTTAATGCATAATCTATATCCTGAAAGGTTACAAAGTTGTATATTTCCTTTCTTACACTTTCATGCGACAATAATTTTTCTAAATCAAATATGATATTTTCATCAGAATTTTCCAGATAATTCATAATTTCATCATTATTTGAAGTATTTACCCAGTGTTCTTCAAGTATTTTATCATCCAGAAAATTTACAATTGACCATGGGTTGTAAACTTCATTTTTTCCAAACCGATAGCCATTATACCATTTTTTTACTTCTTCAACTTCAAAATCTAAATTATAATACTTCAGTGCTTCCTCAACTTCGCTTTCTAAAATTCCAAAATACTCAGTATAATTCTCACTGAGAACTGTATTTACCTTCAGATTATTCAAACCTGAAAATATTCCTTCTTTAGCGATTCTCAATATTCCTGTCATAACAGTCAGTTCAACATAATTGTTACCTTTTACTGCCTTTTCAAAAAATCCTTTAAAGAACTGTATCACTTCATCATAATAACCGTTTGCATGAGCTTTTATTATTGGCTTGTCATATTCATCTATTAACAGAACTATTTTCTTTCCATAGTAATTATATAAATATTTTGACAAATTTAAAAGAGCTCTAGTGTAGTCGTGTTCCTCTTCAAACCAGATTTTATCAAAATCTTTTAATTCATTTTCACTTAAGTATTCCCTCAAAAATTCAAATTTACTGTATACATTGCTAATAGTCCATTTTATACTTCTATACCCATTTTTCCAATTTGAATCTTCAAAATCCTTGAAACTTATAAATATGACAGGATTCGATCCCTGCTTTTCAAAATATTTACTTTTTGAAATTTCAAGACCTTCAAATAACTTTCTATTTTCTTTATTATTTTTAACATCAAAAAAATATTTTAGCATTGACATATTCAATGACTTTCCAAATCTACGAGGTCTTGTAAATAAAATACTCGATGTTCCACTTTCGAGGATTTCCTTAATTAGACCTGTTTTATCAAAATAATAATAATCTTTCTGTATCATTACCTCAAAATTATCAATACCTACAGGTAAATTTTTCTTTTTGTCTGTATCTTCCTCTTTAATTTTTTCCTTTTTCATATCCCTCAATTCCTCTCTTTTACTCATTTAACTATATTATATTTATTTATCCATATAATGTCAATTTATATTTTTAATTTTTCATTAAAAAATATTGGGTAAAATGAAAAAACGGCTCTTTATAAATCCCTTTCAAAAACTGTTCTTTTACCATTATTTTCAAGGTATCTAATCCAAGCCGCTTAAATTATTTTCTAAATATCTAAATCAATTTCATTATCTTTAAATTCAAAGTCTTCATCATTTAAATGCACAACTTCCAGTGCTTTTTCATAATTTGTAGATTTTTTAGAGAAAAAGTCATGTTGAGTAGTTTCTACATTCAGTCCATTTAATACAATAGGATTTACATCCTTCACTTCAAATTCCTCTTCAAATCCAAGGTTCATAAGAGCCTTATTTGCATTGTATCTTATGTATTCCTTAACATCAGCAGTAAGTCCTATGTCTCCATAAACTTCATCAGTATATCTTGCTTCATTTTCATAAAGATCATACAGAAGCTCTTTCAGTTCCTTTCTTACACTTTCCTTTTCCTCATCAGTAAATGTTGCGTAAATTTCCTGTGAAAGAAGTCCTACAAATACTCCATGAATAGACTCGTCTGCTATTATTTTCTTTATTATATCACAGCTTGCCACCATCTGACCTTGCCCTGCAAGCCATAAAGGTAGGAAAAATCCACTATAAAATAAATATGTTTCCAGATAAACCGAAGCACATAAGGCCATATAAATCTCCCTCTTAGATGCTTCAGGATTATTCATCTTCTGGTAGTAATAATCTATCTTGTTTGCCTTATACTGCAAATGCTCATTTTCCTGTACCCAGTTAAATGTCTCATTGATTTCAGCTGTAGAAGCAACCGTTGTAAATATTGTCGAATATGACTTTGCATGAATTGTTTCCATCATACACATATATGACAGTACTGAACGGCATTGCAACGAATCAATGTGATCTATAATTTTTGGCATTCCTGTATGACTCTGTAAAGTATCCAGCAATGTCAGTCCTCCCAGTACCTGCAAATAAGCAAGCTTCATTTGTGGCTCAAGAGAATGCCAGCTGTCTATGTCCTTTGACGGAATATATTCCGTATCTATCCAGAACTGCTTTAAATTCTGCTCCCAGAACATCTCTACATAATCATTTTCCGGAGTGTTCCAGTTTACTGCTTCATAAGTTTTACTACTCATTTTTTATTTTCCTTTCTAAAAAATCAATAACCAGTCAGGAGTAATATGACATTCTCGTACTCCTTCATAATTATTAACTAATTTATGATCTTTATTTTTAGACGGAAGTTTTTCTCCCTTTGCTAATGTTGAAATAATCTTCTCCCTATATATCTTTAAACATCTCTCCTGGATTGCTATAAGATTTATAATTTGAAGGATTTTCCTTAATTTGTTTAGCTTCTTCAAATGCTTGAGCCAATTCTGAATTTTCAGGTAAAGAATTTACATAAAATGGTATACCTTTTTCTCTTATAGCCTGTTTCAAAAATATATTAATGGCTGCACTTAAGCTCAGTCCTAAATCTTTAAATAATTTCTGTGCTTCTTTTTTAGTTTCTTCATCTATCTTTATACTTGTACTAACTGTTGCCATAAAACATCACTCTCTTTTATGTTCATTATACATATAACGTATATATTTTGTCAATTAATTAGTTTGATATAATTTCTATTTATTCCAATCTCTTGAAAAATCCCTTTCTGTTTCAGGGTAATTCTCAATTCTTTTCTGATAGATTTCCTTTGGATTAATTCCTTTATTTTTTAAGTATTCTTCAAATTTTATTTTTGTATTTTCATCAAAATATCTATAGTAAATCCAAAAATTATTTTCGATGCTTTTTTCTATAAACTCAGTGAGCAATCTATAATCTGCCTTTGTCTGTGAAGTTTCCAATGCAGTATAATACTCTTCCCTTTCTTCATTTCGTATAACTGTAATAGGATAGCCATTTTTCATCAGTTCTAAATTCAGTAATAATCTTCCTGTCCTTCCATTACCGTCAATAAATGGATGAATCTTTTCAAAATCAGCATGAAAATACGAAACTTTTGTCACTAGATTATCAACTTTATTACTATTGTATTTTTCAATCAGATCAGTTAATTTTTCCTCAACCGAGTAATAAGGAGTTGTCTCAAATCCGGCTCCAAGAATTTCATTGTTACTCTGTTTGAATTTACCTCTATTTTCAATATCATCATTTAGTACAAGAGAATGGAATTTCCTTATAAGCCTTAATGAAAGAGTTTCATTCCTTTTTATAATTTCTTTTAAAAAATTAATAGCATATTCCTGTCCTTTTACTTCTTCATGCTCCTTCAAACTTTTACCTTTCACAGTAACTCCATACTGAAGTATAATGTCAGTTTCCTTCAGAGTAAGAGTATTTCCTTCGATAGCATTTGAATTATAAATAAAATTTGTCTTAAGATTATTCTCCAGCTTTTTCAAGATTCCTTCATTCAAAGGTCTTTCCAGCTCTAAAAATTCTTTAAAAATTTCAATCATAATAATTCTCCTGTCTGAAAGATTAGACATTTATAATGATTAATGCAAAAAAGCCCTATCAAAATTGAAAGAGCTTTTTCCACAGTCTACAACAACGCACAATTAAGTGGGTTTTTCTTGTAGTACGATCACTAAAGTTAGTATACTCTGTATTTTGATTTTTGTCAAATGTAAAAAACTTTCATTTTGCCAAGTAAATTTGGCAACTCTTTTAATAACTAAATTTCAAATCATTATTTTTCGAGTTCTTCTTTTTGTTCTTTTTTCATAGCTTCTGATAAAGAATCCCAATGTGTTTTTCTTATACGATCTATCATTTCTTTTGCAGTAGGTTTAGGAAAAACTCTCATTCCATATCTTTGTTTATCTAGTCTTTCTAACTCTTCTGTTACATTAAAATTCATTTTTATATTTTGTTTTAATTTTTCGTAAGCATCCTCTATTTTTTTATCATCCCAATAAGAATAATTTTCTTTAAATTCTTCTAATTCCCCTATTATTTTTTCTTGCTTTTCATATATTTTTTCTTTTATTAAATCTTTATTATCTTTGGTATCATTTTTTATATTTTTTTGATTAATTTGTGTATTTTTATTTTCAATATTTTTTACATTATTATCTGTAATCTTATTTTGTATATTAGTATAATTCAAATTTCTATTATTGTTATAATTGTTATTAACATTACTTACAGTTTGTTGACTTTGTATATTGCTAATGTTTCCTATAACTCCCTGATTAATAATTCCATTGCTCTCTACTTTTATGTCATTACTCTGTAATTTGTTTTTGAATTCTGATTCTGTTTTTACTGTTTCCGTATTTTGAACTTTGAAAAAATCTACACTTTGAAGAGCAACTCCAATAATTGTAGCTATTGCACTTAAACTCCCAATCCATGTAATTAGCTTTTTTTTCATTTAATCCTCCTGTTTATTTTCTATTTTTATTTATTTAGAGTGTATTTGAAAACTATCAAAATGAAAAATTTATAGCAATGTAGATTTAAAGTTTCTAAACATAAACAATAAATTATACAATTAAATCCTAAATTATACCTCAATCTTCATTTATAACATATAAAGTATTATTGGAGATAACAAAAAAGCAATATTTTATTTTAAGATTTCAAAAATACTTATTATTTCTGCTAATTTTTCTAAAAAATTTCCTCTTTCTTCTAATCTTTTCATATAAGTTGCTCATTGTTGCCAGCATATTGCAACAAAAATAAAACAAATATAGTATAAAATTTCTGCACTATCTTTGGTAATCACACTTGTGCTCCATTTCTTATATTTTCTAAAATTTTAAACCGAACAACTTATACACTCCTCAATCGTAGCCTTTCTTGTTCTTGTATAATAAAGAGATTTCAATCCTAATCTATGTGCATAAACATACAGTTTCGCCAGATCTCTTGTTGTATCTGTACTTTTATTAAATAATATTGTAGAAATTCCCTGATCTACGTGTCTCTGTATTACAGACACAAGTTTCAGTATATTTTTCTGATCCATATCATATGCAGACTTATAGAAGAAATAATTATCATTTGTCAGGTAAGGCATTGGATAGAATGTAGTACTATCTCCATATTCCCTTACTTCTATTGTATCCACAACAGGCATTATGGAAGCTGTAGAGTTCATTATGTAAGATGTAGACTGATTTGGTGCAATAGCCATTCTATAAGCATTGTAAACACCATATTTCATTACATCTTCCTTCAATCTTGCCCAGTCATCCTGAGTTGGGATATGTATCCATTCAAACAGTTCCTTTACTTTGTCAGTCTGTGGCAAGTATTCATTTTCAAGGTATTTATTAAAATAATTTCCATTTGCATATTCCGACTTATCAAAATCCTTAAATGTTTCTCCTTTTTCTCTTGCTATTTCCATAGATCTTTCAAGCGAGTAGAAATTCACCATCATGAAGAATACATTACAGAAATCAAGTGCTTCCCTGCTTTCATACATTATGAAGTTCTTTGCAAAATATCCATGCAGGTTCATTGCTCCAAGTCCTACACTGTGAAGCTCCTCATTTGCCTTTTTGATTGAAGGCACTACATCAATGTTTGTTAAATCCGACACTGTTGTCAGTGAATCTATCGCAGCCCTTGTAGCTTCCCTTATTCTTTTATTTTCCATTACTGTGGCAATATTAAGTGATCCCAGATTACATGAAATTCCTCTTCTTATAACATCTTCCTCAAAATATGAATTTATATCTGAAACTTCTGAAAGCTGCATTATTTCTGTACATAAATTTGAAAATTTCACAGAACCTATTTCCTTCAGGGCATGTTCCTTATTTGCATTGTCCTTAAAGAATAAATACGGATATCCGCTTTCCTTCTGTGTCTGGGAAATTTTAATTAATAGTTCCCTTGCGTTAATTTTTTTCTTTTTAACATTTGGATTATCAACCAGTTTTTCATACATTTCGTTCATATCCATTTCATCCAGATATTGACCATATTCTAAAAATACAGTATGAGGATGGAATGTATAGCAGATTTCATCTTCCCTTGCCAGTTCCATAAATTTATCCGGTACAATTACCCCTATTGAAAGAGATTTTATTCTTATTTTTTCATCTACATTTATCTTTTTACAGTCTAAAAACTCATTAATATCAGAATGGAATACATTCAAATAGACAGCTCCTGCTCCTGCCCTCTGACCCAACTGGTTTGCATATGAAAAAATATCCTCCATTATTTTCATAATAGGCAGTACTCCTGAAGCTCTTCCTTCAACACCTTTTATAGATTCTCCCCTTGCCCTTACTTTAGAAAGATTTATTGATACTCCCCCACCAATTGAAGAAAGTTTCATTGCAGAATCAAACACATATCCTATTCCACTCAGATTATCTCCCATTTCATCTAGGAAACATGATACAAGCTCTCCAGATCTCTTTTTCCCTGAATTAAGAAATGTAGGTGTGGCAGGCTGATATTCCTGATTTATCAGCATTTCTGCATATTCCATTGCCTTATTCTTATTTCCCTGTGCCAGATACAATGAAACAATGGATATTCTATCTTCATATCTTTCAAGAAACTTTTCCCCTGTGTCATCCCTTAAAGCATAACTTTGATAAAATTTCGATGCACTCATAAAAGAAGCAAATCTGAATTTCTTATTATACACTGACTTAAATACTTCTTTTATTTCTTCAAATGTATACATGTCATAAAAATTTATATAATAATCATTTTCAATAAGATAGTCCATTTTTTCCTTTAAATTATGAAAAAACACTGTATTTTTGTTTACATAATCTATAAAATAGGAGTAAACAGCTTCCTTGTCCTTTTCAAGCTGAAATTCTCCATCCTTTTTTACCATTATCTCATTATTTAAATATATCCATTTTTTTGCTTTTGCCAACTTCTTTCCCTCATTTCTAAATTTTTTTCATATATTATTTATTTTCAATACTATTTATAAAATATTCCACCTGAACGTGTGTTCCTGACAGTTCAAACTTCATCAATACTGGAATTCCATATTTCTCTTCTATGTTATCTGCTGCTTTTCCAAATAGCGTTCCCCAGTTCATATTTCCACTTGAACATACTGATTCTATGTATTTTCTGTTATTTTCATTTTCCAGAAATTTTTCTGTCGTACCGGGAGTTTCTCCAAAATTAGTAGTAAATGTTACTAAATGCCCTTTCTCTGATATTTCCATATTATCAGTTATCTTAATAAAATTCCATTCCGGCTTTTCTTTTTTTAGTTTATCTATAAATCTTTGTACATTTCCTGTTTTTGAATCATAATATACAAACATAATTTATATCCTTTCATTATGGCTTTTATGCCTTTATAAATTTATGAAACTAAGTCTGAAGTATAAATAAAAAAGAGGCTGCTTTAAAAACAGAAATTTTTTGATAATTAATCTATCATTTACAGGTTGAATGAGTTATCTCAAAATATAGAAATCAACTATATAAAAATTATATTTATGAATTATGTTTAAATTTCACAATGTAAAACAGGAAATGAATCTAGAAAAAATCATTGTCCGAGCCTTTAGGTAAGTTTTTGATTTTTTCTTAATGAATGACTGTTTTACATAAGTGAAATTACAGTAAATGAGTAAATATATTTTTTATATATAGTAAATGAATAAATATATTTTTTATATTTAACTTTTACTTTCTATATTTTGAGATAACTGCAAATTTCTATTTTTAAGACCGCCCCTTTTTATAAATATATACGTTTCTCCAGATAATTTTTATATATAATTATATCATTGCTATTAATTCTTTCAATTCTTCAGGATTGAAACCAATCGTTCTTTTTATTTCTTCATCCTGATCCAGAAGTATTGTTGTAGGCACTGTTCTTACTTTATATTTCATTGCAAGTTCAGGGTTATTAAATGGATTTACCTTTTCATATTCAACTCCGCTTTTATCCAGTAAATCTGACACCATTACACATGGATTGCAATCTGCCTTTTCAAATTTAATCAGTTTTTTCATTTCAGTTTCTCCTCTTCCTAAATTGCCGCATATTGATTTAAATAGCAATTTAATGTTTTTCATTATTTTTTCTGTTGTCTTTTCAAAACAAAAACACAAGATGTTGTGTTTGTATTTTTTCTATTAGGTTATATCTAGTATAACTATTATTTTGATTTTTTGCAACATATTTATTCTGTGAAAAAAATTAAAGGATTTTAATCTTTATTCTTTACACAAGACATTCCAATTACTATAAAATTGTCAATACGTTTTATATATATAATTTTTATAAAAAAACAATTGTTATTCATATTTTCTTTTAATCTTTTGTATATACATTTATATCTTTTTGTGATATAATCATTTATATGTTGAATTTTACATAATAATGTATATAATGATATAATATTACATTAAAAAATATATCAATTTAATTGTAAATCGGGAAAGGAATGATTGATGACTAGTAACAATAACTATGACAATAATGACATAAATAAGCACTACAAGGAATCCTACAGTCTTCTTAAAAATGATCTGGATAGTAAAATCGTTATGATTGACGGGGCTATGGGAACAATGATACAGCAGCAAAAACTTACTGCCGAAGACTTTGGTGGAGAAAAATACGAAGGATGCAACGACTACCTTGTACTTACAAAGCCTGAAGTTATAAAAAATATACATAAAACTTACCTTAAGGCCGGAAGTGACATTATAGAAACAAATACCTTCGGTGCACTTGATATAGTCCTTAAGGATTATGATCTGGAAAATAAGTCATTTGAAATGAATAAAGCCGCCGCTGAAATTGTAAATAAAGCAATTAAGGAATACAGGGAAGAAAATCCTGAAGAAAAGAGAAATCTTTATGTGGCAGGGGCACTGGGACCTTCAAATAAGTCAATAAGTGTCACTGGAGGAGTAACATTCAATGAACTTATACATTCTTACTATACTGCTATTTCCGGATTGCTCGAAGGTGGAGTAGATATAATCCTTTTTGAAACAATTCAGGATACAAGAAATTTAAAGGCGGCATATTTAGGATTTCAGAAGGCTACGTCTGAAAAGTATCCTGTTCCGCTTATGCTTTCATTTACTATTGAAAGTACAGGAACTACTCTTGCTGGACAGACTGCCGATGCATTTTATTATGCAGTAAATCACATGAATCCACTGTCTATTGGGTTAAACTGTGCTACAGGACCTGAGTTTATGACACAGTTCCTGAAAACTCTGAATAACGTTTCTGATACATATATTTCAGTATATCCAAATGCCGGTCTTCCAAATGAGGAAGGTGTGTATGAAGAAACTCCGGATACACTTGCTGCAAAGATAGAGCCTTTTTTCCAGGAAAAACTTTTAAATATAGTTGGTGGATGCTGTGGTACTACTCCACAGTACATAGAAAAAATAAAGGCAAAAAGTATAAACTACGAACCAAGATCAATTAAGGAACATCAGGATACAAAGAACGCAGTCAGTGGGCTTATTACACTGAATCCTCCTGCTGACAGGCCTATTTATGTAGGTGAAAGAACAAATGTAATTGGTTCACGTATATTTAAAAATCTGATTGCAAATGAAAAATTTGATGAAGCAACTGAAGTGGCAAGGCTACAGATAAAGGGAGATGCTGATGTAATCGATATATGTCTTGCAAATCCTGACAGGGATGAAATCAGTGATATGAAATCATTCCTTGAAAAGGTTGCTAAATTTGCAAAAGTACCTATAATGCTTGATTCCACTGACATAAATGTAATAAAGGAAGGACTTACATATCTTCAGGGAAAAGGTATTATAAACTCCATAAACCTTGAAGATGGAGAGAAAAAATTTGCTGATATGTCAGAACTGATTAAAAAATTTGGAGCTTCTGTCGTTGTTGGGCTTATAGATGAAAGTGGAATGGCAGTTTCACTTGAAAGAAAACTTGAAGTTGCAAGAAGAAGCTATAAACTGCTGACAGAAAAATACGGTATTGATGAGAGGGATATAATTTTTGATACACTTGTATTCCCAGTTGCTACCGGAGATCAGAAATATATCGGTTCAGCCACTTCCACTATTGAAGCAATAAGGGAAATTAAAAAGGAAATGCCAAATGTAAAGACGATACTTGGAGTAAGTAATATTTCCTTTGGACTGCCTATTGCAGGAAGGGAAGTTCTGAACAGCTACTATATGCAGAAAGCTTATGAAGCAGGACTTGACTATGCCATTGTAAATACTGAAAAACTGATTAATATGTCAGATATTTCTGATAGGGAAAAAGAACTTTCTGAAGCGCTGCTGTTTAATACAAATGATGACACTGTTGCAGAATTTGTTGCATTTTACCGTGAAAAGAAAGGTGTGGAAAAAAAGGCGGATACAAGTAATATGACTCCTGAGGAGCAAATTGCAAACCTTGTTGTTGAAGGAAGTAAAAAGGATTTAGTTCCTCTGCTTGATAAGCTGCTTGAAAAGTATACTCCGCTTGAAATTATAAATGGACCTTTAATGACAGGAATGGATGAAGTTGGAAGGCTTTTCAATAAAAATGACCTTATTGTTGCTGAAGTTCTTCAAAGTGCTGAAGTAATGAAGGCTTCTGTTTCACATTTGGAACAGTTTATGGAAAAATCTGATTCTGCAACAAAGGGAACTGTTATTATGGCAACTGTTAAGGGAGACGTTCATGATATTGGAAAAAACCTTGTAGGAATAATAATAGGAAATAATGGATACAATGTTATTGACCTTGGAATTAATACCCCTGCAGAAAAAATAAGGGAAGCTATTATAACAGAAAAAGCTGATTTTGTCGGACTTTCAGGACTTCTTGTCAAGTCTGCCGCTGAAATGGTTAATACCGTGGCTGTACTTCGTGATGCAGGAATTAATATTCCTATATTTGTAGGTGGTGCCGCCCTTACAGAAAAATTTACAATAAATAAAATTGAACCTTCATATGAAAATAATATTGTAATTTACTCTAAAGATGCCATGACTGCACTTGCTGACCTTAATAAAATGATTGTACCTGAAAAATTTGAAGAATTTAAGGGATATCTTCAATCAAGAAGGGAACTTATGCTTGTAAAGGATGAAAAAGCTCTTGAAAGACTTAATGTCCGTCAGACTTTTGGAGAATCTGCTGAAACATTTGATTATTCAAAAATAAAAAAACCTGAATATGACTTTGAAAAGATTTACAAGCCTGAAACCCTTAATAAACAAATAATTACAAACATTAATGCTAAAGATGTATTTAAATATATGAATCTTCAAATGCTTATTGGAAAACACCTTGGAATGAAATGGGTTATAAGTGACCTTCTTTCAAAAAAGGATCCTAAAGCCATGAAAATATATAATGAAATTCTTGACATTATAAATCATGGAGATGAATATTTTGATATTAAGGCTGTTTACAAATATTATCCATGTAGAAAAAATGGTGAAAAAATAGAAATTCTTTCTGATGATTTATCAGAAGTTCTGGAAACATTTGAATTTCCAAGACAGACATGGGGGCAGTATTTATCACTTAATGACTACATTCATCCAACAGAAATAGATTATATAGGTATGTTTGTTGCAAGTGCAGGGGAAAAATCCAGAATTGTTTCAAATGAACTGATAAGCAAAGGTGAATTTTACAGAGGCCACCTTGTAAATTCATTGGGACTTGAACTTGCTGAATCTGTAGCTGAATACGTTCATACTATAATGAGAAAAGATGTGGGAATTATAGATAAAGATATAAGTATTGATGATGTTCTGAAGGCTAAATATCAAGGAAACAGATACTCTTTCGGATACCCTGCCTGTCCTGACCTATCCGATCAGGAAAAGCTGTTTGGATTATTAAAGCCTGAAAGATTTGGTATTAAACTTACTGAAGGATATATGATGTATCCTGAAGCTTCTGTAAGTGCTATTGTATTTTCACAGCCTTTCTGTAAATACTTCAATATATAATATTACTTATTGCAATATATATTTTTAACAATTATTAAATTGTCTGATTTTTATGAACACCTATTAAAATCAGACTTTTTTTATTAATCAGAACATATATTTAACCAATGTTGGTAAAAATTCTTATGGAATTTATGGTAAAAATGTAATGACAGGAATAAACTCTAAAATAAATGTAGGAGTGGATTATTCTCTAACGGTAACTCTGTAACTGTAAATGGAGAATTGAATATAAGTCCTAATGAAGCTGTTAGAGTATTTACATCAGGAAACGGTCCTATGAATGTAACAAATAATGCTAACGTAATTACAATCGGTGACAATTCTTATGGATTTGTCTTAAGAAGTGGAGCTACGCCTGAAAGAATACAAGCAAATGGAGGAACTACAGGACTTGGAGCTACTACATTTGTAAGTAATACACCTAGTGTAACGCTGGGAAATGATGCAGTATATGCTTACTCAGCTGATTCTTTGGGAACTGTTACAAATAATACAGCAATAACTACTACAGGTTCAAATAACTACGGATTATACTCAGCAGGAAATGTTGTAAATAATGCTTCAGGAAATATGAATTTAACTTCCGGAGTAGGAAATGTGGGAATTTACAGTATTGAAAATGGAAATGCAAAAAACTATGCAACAATAGATATAGGTTCATCTGACAGAGATAACAAATATTACAGTATTGGTATGGCTGCAGGATACTACAATGAAAACACAAGACATATTGAACAGACAGGAACAGTTGAAAACCATGGTACAATAAATGTAAATAATGATTATGGAATTGGAATGTATGCTGTTGGAAATGGTTCAAAAGCAGTAAACTATGGTACTATTAATCTTGATGGAAAAGGTACAACAGGAATGTATCTTGATCAGAATGCAACAGGAATAAACTACGGTACTATCCAGACTTCTGCCACTCCATCAAACAATGAAATAATTAGAGTCGCTTACCTTCATGAAGATGAAACAGTAAAATTGGGTAATACAAGTGGATGGTATGCAGGAGCTGTATATAATCAGTTTAAATTTAAAGATATCGGTGGATCAAAAGAAAATCAGATAATGCTGAAATCAGGAATATTTAAATCTGTACCATTTGATCATAATAACAGTTTAAACTGGACTATTTCTGCTGAAGGATTTATCTCAAGAAATGAAATGAATAGAAAATTTTTAGTTCTTGATGAAATTTTTAATGCAAATTCTCATTACTATGCATACGGAGCCGCTGTTAAAAATGAAATATCCAAAGCCTTCAGAACAAGTGAAAGAACAAGTATCACTCCATACGGAAGCTTAAAACTTGAATATGGAAGACTGTCTAAAATTAGTGAAAAGAGCGGACAGGCTAGATTGGAAGTTAAAGAAAATGACTACTATTCAGTTAGACCGGAAGTCGGTATTCAGTTCAAATATAAGCAGCCAATGGCTGTAAGAACGACTTTTACTACTTCCTTAAACTTAGCTTATGAAAATGAGCTTGGAAAAATAAATGATATCAGCAATAGAGCAAGAGTAAACTATACTACTGCTGACTGGTATAATCTAAGAAATGAAAAAGAAGATAGAAAAGGTAATTTTAAAGCTGATTTGAATTTTGGAATAGAAAATCAGAGATTTGGTGTAACACTAAATACAGGATATGATACAAAAGTTGAAAATATAAGAGGTGGAATTGGATTTAGAGCAATCTACTAATAAAATTTTTGTGTCATTATATGGCAAAGTGTAAACTAATAATAAGTTATATCATTTATATGTAGAAATATAAAAATAAAAAAGTATACAATACTATAATCTTCTTACAGTAACAAACAAATATTATGAAGAGGTGACTTAATTATGAAAGCAAGTAAAAAAGTATTAACAGTTGTACTAGGAGCAGCTTTAATTGGAGGTTTATTACCAGTAAACGGTTATTCAAAACCTAAGAAAGGACAAAAATCTGCTATTCAGCAATTACAGGAATTTTTTGCAAAGGAAGAAGCTGTAGAGAAAAAAGAAACTCCTGCTGTAACTTCTGAACAGGAAGAAAAACCTGCTGCTGAAGTTATCAAAAAAACTTTTACATGTGGTAAGGAAACAATTACTGTTGAATATGGTGATGGTGAAAAAGCAATACTTACTGACGGAAAAGGTAAAACACATGAACTGGCTATTACAAAAGCTGCCAGTGGAGAACTTTACAGTAACAAAGAAGGTGTTTCCATTCATATGAAAGGAAACGATGGAGTATACACATCATCTTCTACTGCTGAAGATGTTAGCTGCGAAATAAGCAAATAATACTTTATTCTTTCATTTATCATTAAAAATAGATATCTATATGTAATAAAAATTTAGAATAATATTACCTGAGAAGGCTGATTACAGCTCTATCAGGTAATATTTTTTATTATCTCTATACTAAAAATGACCAGATTTCTCCAGTCATTTCACATTCATTAAATTTATTGTAAACCTTTAAAGTTAAATATTGGCTTTATTACTTCTATTATGTCCATTGTTTCTTTTGTAGCTTCCACTATTTCATCAATGTTTCTATATGCCTGTGGTGCTTCATCAAGAGTATTTTCCGTAACAGTAAAGCTTTTTACACTTTCCATGCTCTCTTTGTAATCCTGAAGGGATATACTCTCTTTTGCCTGACTTCTGCTCATTACACGTCCTGCTCCATGAGGTGCTGACTGCAGCCACTCCTGGTTACCTTTTCCCATTGCTATAATGGAACCGTCCCTCATATTTATTGGAACTATTATTTTCTGCCCTTTTCTTGCAGGGGTTGCACCTTTTCTGACTGTCATGTCTTCAAAATCTATATAATTATGTACAGATTCCCAAAAATTATCTGCATTAAATCTGTATCCAAAAAATTCAAGTATTTTTTCTATCATTTTTCTACGATTTTCACTAGCAAATTTTTGAGCTATTTTCATGTCGTTTATATAACTTTGAGCCTTTTCTCCTATCAAAATATGTGCTGTCTTATTATATTTTGCTTTAATACTGTCCTTCAGATTTTCCCTTTCTTCAGGCGGTGTATTATTTAAGTCATTTTTATAGGCTTCCAAGTCAAATTCAAGCATTTTGTTATAATATTTACAAATATCCAGTCCAAATTTTCTGGATCCTGAATGAACTACAATATAGTCATTATCCTTACCGGAATTTATTTCAATAAAATGATTTCCACCACCTAAAGTTCCAAGTGCCCTTGAATAAGATTCTATTTTCTCTTTAGGCTTTTGCATTATTAAATTACTGAAATCAAATTTTTGGGTCTTATCCTGTAATTTAGGTCCTGATGGAATATTTTCATTTATATGATTGTAAAATGCCTTCCAATCAATATTTTCTACGTCCAGCTTTGGAATTTCATACACACTCATTCCGCAACCAATATCAACTCCAACAATATTTGGAATTACTCCTTTTTCTACATCCACTTTGGCAACAAATCCTACCGGAACATCTTTTCCCCTGTGAGTGTCAGGCATTAAATGAACTTCATCATACAATCCATGTGTATTTTCATGAACATCATTTATTATTCCGTAATCAAAATTTATTGCATGATTTACAATGTTAATTTTACTTTTCATTTCCTTTCTCCTCCATATTCATTATAATTTTTTAGAGGGTTAGGGGGTTTGAGATACTTTGTCCAGTATTATACCTCATTTTTTGTAAAAAGAAAAGGAAAATTTAGATTTTGATATGAAGGAAAAATTGTAATCAAAATTATGCAATTCTTCAATATAAGTATTTAATTTATCACTTATTTTCTGTTTTTCTTCAAGAGGCATATTTTCAATTTTTTTTAAAATAGAATCTAAGATTTCAGCAGATCTTTTACTCATCTTCTATCACTCTCCCTATATTTTTTATACAATTTATCTCTTTAGCATTATAGATAACTTTAGAACTAGTTCCAGGCTTAGTACTATTGATTTTTTCATTATTAAAAAAATGATTATTATATTTATAATTTTCACCTATTGTTTTTATGATATTATATTCTTTTGAAAATTCAGATATAAAATCAAACAAAAAATTTAATTTATCTCCTATTTTTGTTATTTTCTTTTTCTTTATATTTAATTTTGGTTCTAAATCTACAGACTTCCAAATTCTGTCTATAATTTCTATTTCTTCGTTATCTGTTAAATCTAACATTTTCTCTAAACTTACAAAGCAGCTTACTATTTTGAAATTTTTAGTTTTATCTTTTTTTAACTTCTCATTTTTCCAATACTTTGCATTTCCAAAATTATCCCAAAAATACATACCTTTTCCTAACCATAAAGAATCATAAGGATGATTTGACTCTAACAACTTATTTTCAGAAATAAATTCGTTACACTTCTCACTTAAATTACAATGATAAACTTTTATTATAGGTGCTAATTTAGCATTCACAACTTCTATTATTTCTTTTTTATCATCACAGATATTGTAGAGGTATTCTTCCTAAACCAAGGTATAACACGATTTACCTTTTTACAATATGTTGCATATTCTTCTCCAAATTTTTCCTTCATCCATTTTTCTTCTGTAAATTTCATTAATATTGTTAAATAAGCCCAAAAGATAAAGGGTAATATCAATAAATACAAATTTGAAGCAAAAAGTAAGATTCCTGTAAAAATAAAGGTGAAGGCAGAATATATTGGATTTCTTACAATAGAATACACACCATCTGTAACTAAATGACCAGCTTTTATTTCATCCCTTATTCTTTGAAATAAAACAGCTTTTATCCATAAAGTAATACCACAGATAATAAAGATTATGCCTATAATAGACAGCAATATTTTTGCTTTTGGAACCTCACCTGATTCCAGTAAGCCATAATAGTCCAACGATAATCCACATATTGTAAGAATAAGACAACTTATTACGTATACTGGACCAACTCCAAATATTGGCAATTTTCTTTCTCTATCTTTCTTCACTTACTTTCACCTCTTCAATTACAATCAGAGTTTTTTAACTCAGAATAGTCAGCAAAAAATCTAATCTTCTTCATTATTGGAAGGTTCTATCTCTTTTTGTCCCTTCTCTTCCATTTCTTTTTCTTTTTTAGTTTCTTCCTCTGACAATACTTCTACTATAAATCCATCTTTTTTCCATTCTTCTATTTTTTCTTTTGATGTATCAAATGGAAAAACAATTATCGGAGGCATATCTATAAATTCGCATACTGCTCCCATTTTTCTTCTTTTCTCCTTTTTTTATTTTTTCTTTTTTATTTAAAAATTAAATCTAAATATTAAAAGATAAAGTATTATTAAATATATTTTTCAGGTAATCTATTACTTTTTATCTCTGACTGTCACATTTATATTAAAATTTAATTTTAATTCTTTATCCAAATTTTCTTCTTTTGATTCAGGAATTAATTCTCCTATAGGTATACCATTCATTGTTACACATTTTCTTATAATCTCACGTACTTTTTTCTTATCCATTCTTCTCCTTTTTTGACCTAAAAAAATTTTCTAGAATAATATCCAAGATATTTGTCTCCTTATTTTTTTAACCAATACACAATTACAGCTATTATAACCATAGCTAGTAAAAATTCTAATTTTTCCTTTAAAGTTGTCTTTCTCATTTCAAAAGTGATTTTTCTCTTTTTTAATTTGAATTCTTTCTCCATAATTTTTTTTCCTGTCATATCTTGTCATCACCTTTCTAATTCCTCATTTCCCTTAACATACTCACTACTTCCATATGTGCGTCACAGGGAACATTTTTTTATTTTCAAAGCCTTTAAATTCAGTATTTTTTATCATTTCTATTACTTATAATATACCAATAAATTTATTTTATTTCAAGATAAAAAATACTCATAACTAATGGTAATTTACAATAGTAAGTATAGTAAAAAATATTTGACTTATATAATTTTTTATACTATAATGTACATAAGATTACTTTGTCGAGGTTTTTAGAAACCTGACTACCATCTCATTACAGATTGTAATGAGATTTTTTTTAGGGGGGAATATTAATGAATAAAAATGTTATATATGATAAGCCTTTTTTAACTACTTTAGAGTTATTAAAAAAATTAGAGAAAGATTATAAATTAGCTATTGGATATACTGATTTTGAGTTTAATCTATTAGAAACAATATCTTATTATGATTTAATTAATGGATATAAAGAATGTTTTATAGAAAATGAAATTTATAAATATCCATACACATTACTTGATTTATTTTCTTTTAGTACATTTGATAGAGAATTTTAAAATATTTTATTCAAATATAGTGTTTATGCTGAAAATTGTTTTAAAAATAGACTTTCATATGTCTTAAGTAAAAATTTTGGAGTATCTGAAAAAGATTATTTAAATATAAATAATTACATTTCCAGCACTTATAACTACGGGCTTTATAAAAAATTAAGAATTACTCTATCAAATATAGAAAATATAATTAATTCTAAACAAACTGATAATCCTACAAAATTCTATAAAAATGTCCATAATCATATTCCGTCATGGATATTATTTAAAAATGTAAATTTTTCAGATTGTATAGATTTATTTTCATTTTTATCCAAAAATTTAAAACTAGATGTTATAAAATTTTATTTTGATACATCTATTATAAAAGAAGATGACTCTATTAGATTATTTAAAAATATGTTGACTATTATTAGGAAATTTAGAAACAAAATAGCTCATAATCATAAATTTCTAACATACAAAGTTCCATTAAAATATGCTTTATCACAAAAAAATTTAATCAAAATAAATCCCTATCAATTAATGAGAAAAAGAGACTTAAATAAAAAGAAAACTATTGGACAAAATGATATTTTTTCTTTTATACTTTCACTTTCTATTATTGTTAATAATCATATGCTTAATCATAATATGTTATCAGAAATATTGTTACTATTTCAATCAGAAAGTAATATTTTATATAAAAAAATAGATGTTTCAAAACTTTATATAAAATTTTCCAATTTGCCGGAGGATTTTTTAGAACGTATATCTAAAATTGATTTTTGGTCACTTATTCAAAATCAAATAAGAAAATAAAAAAAGTGGACTATGGTGATTAAATAATTTGTTACCAGTAGTGTTACCATTTTGTTACCAATAGTCCAATTTTATCTTATTTTTTTTCAATTTATTTCAATTTTTTATTTTCTCAACCCCTCTAAATCCTTACTTTCCTTAACATACTCACTACTTCCATATGTGGTGTCACGGGAAACATATCAACCGGGCAAACCTTCACAACTTCATAATCATTCTCCTGAAAAGTTATTAAATCCTGAACTAATGTTTTCGGATTACATGAAACATAAATTATATTTGAAACATCATACTTCAGAAGCTTCATTATAGTCTTTTCCCCAACTCCGGGTCTTGGTGGATCAAGAATTATAATATCAGGCTTTATTTCCTTTTCTTCCAGCTCGTCAAGTTTCTCAAATACATCCCCCGCAATGAACTCTGCATTATCAATATTGTTTAATCTTGCATTTTCATTGGCTTTTCTGACTGCCTCTTCCACAAGTTCTATTCCATAAACTTTTTTAGCCTTTTTCGATACAATCTGACCTATTGTTCCAGTTCCACTGAATAAGTCAAAAATAGTACATTCATTTGTATTCTCATCGACATTATCAATGTACTCCATAACTTTTCCATAAAGAAGTTCCACTCCATTAGAATTTGTCTGAAAAAAACTGTATGGACTTATTTTAAATTTCAGTCCAAAAATTTCTTCTGTCAAATCCCTTTCCCCGTATAAAATAGTTTCACTTTCAGAAATAACCATATCTGAAAAATTATCATTAAATGTATGTAAAATTCCTGAAATTTTAAATCCGTAACTCAATTTTAGAGCCAGAAGCCCTTCCTTGAACATTTCCTGAAACTCCCTCTTCTGAGTTTCCTCGATTTCTGTAGTTGTTATAATATTTACTAAAATCTGTTTTGTAAATTCTGCTTTCCTTATTACAAGATTTCTGAAAAATCCTTTATGATCAAGTCTATGATAGAAGTCAAAACCTGTTTTTTTACAAAATTCATTACAGAAAATATATATCTGATTAAAATTATCATCCATCAGCTTAAGTCCGTCAACTTCCACAATATCGTGAAAACTGTTCTGTTTATGAAGACCAAGAATTATTGGGCCATCTTTTACTGCATTTCCAAAGCTGAACTCCATTTTATTCCTATATTTTTCCGGCTTCGGACTTTTAACCGGTTCTTCAAAAATATATTCATTCTTAATAATTCTGTCCAGTTCCTTTTTGATATGCCCTGCTTTAATTTCCAGCTGTTCTTCATAAGTATAGTACTGATAGTTGCAGCCTCCATTTTGTCTTGCTTCATCATCATAAATTGCATTTTTTCTTCCTGCAAAATCAATTATTTTACAATGTATCAGCTCATATTTATGACGTCTTTTCACAAAAATTCCTTCAACAATCTGGTCTTTTGCAGCATTTATATTTGTATATATTTTATTCTCATCGTAGAAGCCATATGCTCTGCCTTTTGTATCAAGATTTTCAATTTTTAACTGTATTAAATCCCCTTTTCTCAAAGGTTTCTTATTTAATTTCTCCATATTTTCCATTAATTTCTCCATGTTTTATAAATTCATATATTTTTTCAATCTTTCAATTGCCTCTTCCAGTATAGGAATATCGTGCACTATTGAAAATCTCACATAACCTTCCACCTGGAATGTTGACCCCGGTACAATTGCAAGACCTGTTTTTTCAAGTAAATCCAGTGCAAAATCCAAAGATTTCATATTTTGAAGCCTGTCTATATTTTCATATCCGGCAAAAATATAGAATGCTCCTTTAGGTTCAAGACATTTAAATCCCATTTTTTCCAGTTCATTCTTAAAATAATCAATCCTTTTTCTGTATATTTCAGAAACTTCCCTTCTGTCAGAACATTTTTCAAGAGCCGCCATTGCACCATACTGTGACAATGTGGAAGTACTTGTAACATTATACTGGCTTACCTTTTTCACCTGAAGCTGTAATTCAGGATTTGTGATTATATACCCTATTCTGTATCCTGTCATTGAATGGGATTTTGAAAATCCGCTCACTATTATAAGCTGTTTTTCCAATTTTTCCCAATATTCTGCAAATGAAGTATATTCCTCAAAAACTATTGAAGCATATATTTCATCACTTAAAAGGTATATTTCCTTATCTTTTAACAAGTCTGCGATTTTTTCCATTTCTTCCTTTGGTAAAGTTGTTCCTGAAGGATTATTTGGATTAGTCAGAATTATTAACTTAGTTTTTGGCGTTATATGTTTTTCAAGTATTTCTGCTGTCAGCTTAAATTCATTTTCCCTCAAATCAATGTATTTAGGCTCTCCCCCTGTCAATTTTATCAATGAACCATATCCCACATAGGCAGGGGTTGGCATCAGCACCTCATCACCTTCAGCAATTATAGCCTTCATTACTGATCCCAGTCCTTCTGTAGACCCCACTGTCACTAGAACATTATCTAAAGAAAAATTCCCATTAAAATTATCATTATAAAAATCAGCAATTTTTTTACGTAATTCAGGCATTCCACCTACTGGTGAATATTTAATCCTTGTATTTACTGCATGATATGCCACAGCCTCCTTCACTTCCTCAGGCACATCAATGTCAGGCTCCCCAATTGACATATTTATAGCATTGTCATATGTCTGCATTTTTTCATATATTTTTCTTATATCAGAAATTTGAATTTCTTTTACAATTTTATTTATATACATAATCTTTCCTTTCATAGTTAAAATACTGTTATTTCTATATTCTATCATATTTTATAACTAAAAAACAGTTATGTATTACTTTTTATTTGAAAATTTTAAAAATTTCATTGTAATATACATATTTTTTTGATAAAATCTATATGTAGCTCTTTCGATTTTTAACATGGGTTATTAGATAAAAAATTTAACATTGAAAGGATAATATAATGAATGAAAATAAGGAACAATCAATAAACTTAAATATAATATTCAAAATAATTTATAAAAATATTTTTCTTATAGGACTAGTTACTGTTCTTATGGCTGGGCTGGCAGGTTTTTATGCCTTTACAAGCAAATCCTTTAAAAGCGAGATTATTTTATACGGAAACGACAGGGTTTTAAGTGAAATTGGGGAAAATTCCCAGTATTCATTAAATTCCTTCGACTTCTTCAGATTTATACAAAAAAATTCAAAAACATTAACAAATACAAAGCTTCCTGAAGAAAAATTTTTGAAGGAAATGTCAAAAAAGCTGACAGCACAGACAGAAACAGGAGACCCTACAGTTAAGGTTAAATTTTCCAATTCAAATAAGATTGAAGCAGAAAGCTTTTCAGAGGAATATGCCAACCTTGCTGCAAAATACCTTGCTACAAGGGAAGATGACTTTTTAGATAAACAGATTAAACTGCTGGAAGAACAATATAATTTTATGGCAAATAACGTTGATTTAAGAACAACTAAAGATTCATTGAGTGATACTCTTGTTTCAAGACTTGCATATTACAGACTTTTGAAAAGTGATACTTCACCGCTTGTAAAACTTGTAAATATAAACGTAAAACCTGCATTAAATAAAAAGTTTGTTCTGGCAGGTGGAATTTTTGCAGGATTATTTTTAGGAATTTTAATTGCATTTATTAAAGAATTCTCCAAATCACTGGATTGGAAAGATATAAAATCAAAATAATAAACTATTAGGAGGAATTATGAAAGATAAAGCTTCCAGTAAGCTTGAAACAATGGGAAAAGCTTCAATTTTTCCTATATCATTGCTACCTCTTGCCGGACTTTGTCTGGGATTGGGAACGTTATTTACAAACGCTTTAAACATTAAGATATATGGCCTTCAGAATATTTTGGGAAAAGTATATTTTGTCGGTAATACTCTTACAGTAACTAAAACTACGGCATTATATGAATTTCTGATTATTTTGTCAAAACTTGGAAATATAATTTTTTCAAATCTTCCTCTGCTTTTTGCAATTGGAACAGCATTTGCATTTACTAAATATGAAAAACCTACAGCAGCACTTATGGGAGGAGTATTTTTTCTGATTATGCATCAGACAATTAACGGCCTCTTATCTACAACTATAATTCCAGGTGTTCCGCTAGTAGCTGACACTCCTGAAAATCCATATGCAATGCTTATGGCAGGACAAAGTGTCATACTTGGAATACAGTCACTGCAAATGGGAATATTTGGAGGAATTGTTGCAGGCCTTATGACTGCAGGAATACATAGCAGATATTGTAAAATGAAATTATATTCAAATATGAATTCTCTTTCTGTTGCAGAATTCTTTAAACTGTCGAAGCTTCCGGCACTACTGACTGTAATATGTGCCATTTTTACCGGAGTTGTTTCATATATTGTATGGCCACTTGTTCAAACGGGAGTTGCTAATTTAGGATTTTTTATAAAAAATACAGGATATGTTGGAACCTTTCTATTTGGCTTCATTGAAAGAATACTGATGCCTTTTGGGTTACAAAATGTCTTCACTCTTCCCCTCATGTATACAAAAACAGGAGGAGAAATGATTGCAAGAGGAACTTCTATTCAAGGATTTCAGAATATGTTCCTACATCATCTTACTGATCCTGCTACAAAGAAATTTTCCGTTAATTATACAAGATTTATGACAGGAAAATACTTATTTATGATGTTTGGATTGCCTGCCGCTTCACTTGCAATGTACAATGCGGCTTCAAAGGATAGAAAGAAATTTATAGCTGGTTTACTTTTTTCAGTGGCACTTGCTTCATTCCTTGTTGGATTTACTGAACCACTTGAACTGCTTCTTCTGTTTACTGCACCATTGTTATACCTAATACATATTATTCTTGCAGGACTTTCATTTGTGACGATGCATATTATGAATGCTGCAACAGGTGTATCATTTTCTGGAGGACTGGCAGATTACTATTTATTTGGAGTATTACAAGGACAGGCAAAAACAGGATTTACTTCTATTATTCCTTTTGGAATTGCCTATTTCATAATTTATTATCTACTATTTAGAATTCTTATTTCAAAGTTTAATTTAAAAACCCTTGGAAGAGAAAATATAGTGCAATATGATAAGGAAATTAAAGTAGAAGAAATTATTCCAGCTGTAGATACTGTTACTGTTAGAAAGCTTACTGAAGAAGAAATTAAAGCTGACAGTAGTCTTACTGCTGAAAATAAAGATAATGAAAATACGACTGATGAGTCTAATAAAACTTCTGAAGAAAATTCAGAAAAATCTGAGGAAGAAATTTCTGAAGAAAAAAATATTAGGGAGCTTGAAAAAACTGAAGCAATCCTCTTTGCTCTTGGAGGAAAAAGAAATATAATAAATATTGATAACTGCTCTTCCAGATTAAAACTGGAAGTAAAAAATTCTTTATTTGTTAACGATGCAGCACTGAAAATTACCGGTGCACTAGGAGTTATAAAAAATAAGGAAAATGTAGAAGTGATTTATGGTCCTGCTACATCAGATATAAAAACAAGACTGGAAGAATATTTAAAAACAGACAATAATGCATAATAATCAATAGAAAATAAGCTATCTCAAAAGTTGAAAAATATAAATATAAATGTAATATATAAAAACCATATTTATTCTTTTACTGGAATTTCACTTGTACAAAACAGAAAATGAATTGTGAAATTCTAAATAATTCATAAATATGGTTTTTACATTATTTTCTAATTTTTTTTCTATACAGTAAAATTCCGATTATTATAAAAAAGCTACTATATAGGGTAATAAAACCAAGATAAAAATCTCTATTTATCAATACAGCTACAAATACTGCTATTGAAATCAATATTAATATCAATTTATTTATATCATGTAATATTCTAGCACATAAATATCCTATTAAAAGTGATATCATTGAATGAATAATAGTTGTAAGTAACCCTTCTCCATGCAAGCAATAAGATAAATATACAGAAAACTTTAACAACTCTGCTTTTGCATGTAAAAAATAAAGAAATATAAAATAAATAGTTAATTTTAATATTAATATCATATTTTTCCCCATACTTACACCATAAAATTAGTACAATTTTATTATTTCATATAGAAGATTCCAGAATTTTTCCAGATTAATTTTCTTTCCTGCCATAATAACATTACCTTTTTGATTTCCTGTATTTTCACAGTTACAGCTGCTGCACACTGTCTGACCATACTTTTCAGAATCTTTGATTTCAACTCTACATTCTACTTCTTCAACTTCAACGATACTTTCATCAATTATATAAGCCAATGTCACAACATCATGTAATGTATGATAGATAAAATTCCCATTTTCATCGTATCTTTTTGGAAAATGCAGCCCTTGATATAAGAAGTCACTTGCCTTTGTATTTGTAGCCTGAATTTTATTTACAATTTCAGCATCAGGCATTGTTTTATTTGTAACATCAAGCCCCATCATTACAATTGGCACTCCTGATGAGAATACAATGTGAGCCGCTTCAGGATCGGCATATATATTAAATTCAGCATAAGGAGTATGATTTCCGGCACCACAGCTTCCACCCATAAGAACTATTCTTTTAATTTTCCCTTTTATTTCAGGCTCAAGTCTCAATGCCATTGCAATATTTGTCAAAGGTCCAACAGGAACAAGCGTAACTTTTTCTTCACTGTTCAAAAGAGTATCTACTATGAAATTCACTGCATGCTTTTCTTCAATCTTTCTTTCTGTACCAGGTAATTTTATCCCATCCAGACCTGTTTCTCCATGAAAATCACTTGCAATAATCTGGTTTCTCAGAAGCGGACCTTTTACTCCACCATACACACGTGTTGTATCAAATTTAAAATAATCGCATATTCTCAATGCGTTATTTGTTACATTTTCATAAGTCTGGTTTCCTGCAACTACTGTTATTCCTAATAAATCCAATTTTTCATGTAGTCCTGCCACCATTATTGCAATCGCATCATCATGTCCCGGATCGCAGTCTAAAATTATCTTTTCTTTTGTCATAGCATCCTCTCTCCTTCTCTAAATATATTTTTTATTTGAATGTTTTGTTACTATCTTTGGCTTCTTTTTATCATAAAATCAACCTCAGCATTAGCATTTATAGGTATAATCTGAATATCGGGATTCTTATTTATATAAACTCTGAAAATCTCATCTGCAAATGCCTGACCTATTATATCCACTTCAGAAAAATCTAAAAATATTATTCTAAACTTTTCAGCATTTAACAATATTCTTCTTGCCTGCGAACGTGACATGAAAGACTCACCCATATATTCTTTTGCCAGATATACTGTTATTGTTGTCTTATCAAAAACATAGTTATCATCTGTGTATTCCTGAAATACTTGAAATGTTGTTCTTTCAGTATTTTTATCTAAAATAAATAAAACACTTGTTCCTTTTATTTCATTATCAATATTCTCAATTTTTTGAAAATTATATAAATTATGAGCATTTCCTGTATAAAATTCTTTATCAAAAGACTTTATTTGAAAAAAGTCTACTACTTTAGACGTAAAAAATATTCCTTCTCCACTATGATTTTCAGCATCTGAAGTTAATTTCCCTTTTTGTAATTCAAATATTGCCTGATTTTCATTTTCCAGATTATGATCTTCTTTAATTTTTCTGAATATACCTATTCCATTATCTTCAATATATACAAATATTCTTTTATAATCTTCTGTATAAAAAATTGTTATCTCATTTCCACTTGAATGCTCAATAGCATTATTTAACATCTCTGTAAATGTATAATTTAGAATATGTCGTATATTTTCTTTTTTATCTTTTTCATATTCAGAAATAAATTCATTATAAATAATATCTTCTTCTAAATCTTTATTTTTGTACTTTTTCAGTTCATTAACATAAAATTTTAACTGATATTCATTTTTTTCACTTTTTTCAATTATATTTTCTTCTAAAAGCCCCTTAATGTATTTTGATACTGTTTGTCTACTGACTGGATATTTTTCAAGAACTTTCTTATAAGGATTTTCTCTCATGTCAATGGTATCTATAATGAATTTTTTTATTTCTTCTCTATGCTCTTTACTAAAACCCATATATTTACCTCCTAATTTAAAACATGTAAACTTTAAAAAAAAAAATCTTTATTAAGTTTACATGTTAATTATATCCTATTTCATATTAGAAGTCAATTTTTATTCCTGATTCATATAATAGAAATTAGGATATTGCCTACTAATTTGTCAAATTTTATTAAATATATTTACTTCCTTCTTTTATACTTAATTTTGCCATTTTATCCTTATTTTTTTCAATAAAATCTCTTACCCACTTGGGATTTGTCTTACTGTAATCCCTTAATGCCCAGCCAATAGCTTTGTTAATAAAAAATTCTGTCTGACCGAAATTATTTTTAATAATTTTTTCAAGCAGTTCCACATTTGTTTTTTCTTTTCTTAAAAGCTGGTGATCTATGGCTATTCTTCTAAGCCAGATATTTTCATCAGTACTCCATTGAAGGATAATATCATTTACTTTCGGATATTTTAGTGCTATTCCGCCTATAATCATGTCAAGACAGTCAATTGTATCCCACCATGACTTGGAAAGAGAAAGTGCTTTCAATTTTGGAATATCCTTATCAGTTAAAATGTTCTTCACTGCCTGTAGATAATCAAGTGCCGAGTATTGTAGTTCCCTATATTCATTTTTCCAGCAGTTATTTATAAAATCCCAGTCTATTTTTTCAGATTTTTCCTGTTCTTTTTTATATTCCTTAAAAAAAGCTCTAAATATTTTTCTTCTTTCAGGAGTTCTAATTCCAATATGTTTAAACTTATTAAGCATGTAGGCTGACATTTTTTCTGCCTGTTCTTCATTTCTATAATTTAACATTTCAGCGTATAACTTTTCATAGTCCATGTTTTTTATCCTCTTAGATTAATATTTTTAATTTATCAATATTAAATAGATTATTTTGACTCTTAATTTATTTCTTTACTTCCTTCAGTTCAAATGCTCCAAAATAAATCAAAATAGCAATTTCTATCATAGTTATTGAAATTACTACAAAAGCTCTGTTTATGTTTTGCATAATAATTAACTGCGTCATAATACAATGAAAAAGAGACAAGATTAACCAGATTTTATAATGAAGCGTTATTTTATATTCCTGTGTTTCTGAATTTACATCTATAATTTTCTTTGGTGATTTTTCAAAAAAGCTATTGTACACTTGAATAGTCTGTTTACCATAATCCATTGCAATTTCATTTTTCACATTAGGCATTATATCTTCTGTTCTTTCATCATTTATTCTCAGTTTATAGATTTTTATATTTTTCCTTGCTACTCTGGATCTTAGAATATTTTTAGATTCTACAATAATTTTAGGCATGTTATTCTTCTTTCTTAACTTAATATATCACACAACTACAACATCTTTCAATCCATTTTTCACTGCAATTCTCTTAAGCTTATTCATATAGGCATCATTTGGTGTATAAGCCTTTAAAACATCCTCCCTGACACCATTCTGACGGAATTTTATAATCTTGTATTTTATATCACTGTTACATTCTGCAATAAGCTTACTTATATTATCCACCATTTTCTCATTGTCAGTTATTTCAGGCACAATTACTGTCCTTACTTCATAAACTTTATCCAGTCCTGCTAAAAACCTGAAATTTTCAATGACAGTTTTATTTGTTGTTCCTGTTATAAGATTATGTTCCTCTTCAGTAAATCCCTTTATATCTATCATTACCTTATCCAGAACTTCTACAAATTTCCTTTTTTCTTCAGACCAAAGTGGAAATGAGCAGTTACTGTCTACAAAACAGGTCAATCTCGGCCATTTCTCCTTCACTGCTGTGAAAAGCTCTGTTAAAAATCTCCATTGCAGTGTGCATTCTCCACCTGAAACAGTTATTCCTGATATGAAAGGAGCAACTTCCGAGATTTCATTCATAATTTCTTCCACTGTCATTGGAGTTACATCATCTGAACAGTTTCCTTCCTTCATTATTTCTATTGTTTCAGGATTGTGGCAATATAGGCAGTCAAAATTACACCCCTGAAAAAATATTGACAGCCTGTTACCCGGGCCGTCAACATTACTGAAGGGTATTATTTTGTTAACAATCCCTTTCATTATTCATTTCCTCTTACTTTTCTTTCCAATATTTTAGAATTTTCCCTTGCTCCCAGTCCAAATACAACTGTCTGCTGTATAACCTGCTCATTTTTGTATAATTTTTCCATTTCAGATTTTTTTACAAGATATCCTGTTATTCTTATTACATCAGCATCTGTAGAGTAAACAGAGAAATATCTCATTCCTTCCTTAAATGCACCTTTTATAATATCAAGAATTGAAGCCGGATTTTTAGAAGACATTTCATCAAATGGGAAAATATCTCCTATTCCTGATTTAAAATAAGGGTGGAATTTAGCAGTCTGTTTTATGTGCTTAGGTAAAGCCGGTTCATCTCCTATAGGAATTCTGCATCCTGGACTTATTCCGGCATCTGTATCTATTCCTACCTGAGCATGAAGCACATAGTGATTATCAGTTATTTCACAGTACTTTGTCTTGTAGTTGTGTACCAATTCCTGTAATCTTTCAATAACTCTTACTCCAAGTTCATCAGCATACTCGCTCCATCCAAACTTGTCTTCCTTATTTTCTGCACCTATTATTTTATTTACACATTCAGCAAGCCCTACTACTCCAAACATTCCACTGAATCTATCCCTATGGATTAAACCTTCTTTTACAAGGAAACTTGTATCAAAGAATCCACTTTCTTCCACAAGGAACTTAACTCTTTTATCCATGTAGCTTGCCATTCTTTTAACAGCTTCAGGCAATGCATTATTAAGTAAGTCCTCTTCATCCTTTGCTTCATTTGCCAATTTTGCCAGATTAAGTCTTACAAGGGTATAAGCTCCACCACCAATACTAAGTCCATTGTAGCAGCTTGCTATTGCATAATCTTCCCCATAAAAGTCTTTTCTGAACATTTTATTATTTGCAAAACTAGGTTTAGCAACTTTTAAACTTGTTTCAATTGCCAATACTGCAAAATCATCAGGAGTCACTTCTTCATCATATTTCAATGTCAGGTTAGGAGTCATTGTATTGAGCTCAGCTGTAGCTCTCATTATCATTTCCCCTGCCTTTGTTTTGTGAGGTCCTAAATTTGCATGACAGAATGAATCTGTAATAGTTCTGTCAATTTGAAGAAGGAACAGCTTAATAGCCTTATATGCTTCTTCCTCATCTTTTATGTATGGCTCAAGCAACGTATCAAGATTTCCAAGATAAACTGGATACGTAGTTATGGAAGGTACATGATTATACAATATAAGTAAATTAGTTGTAGCTTCCCATATGTCCTTTGCAGGTTTTATTTCAAGAAATTTACTTCCCTGTTTCATAAACACTTCATAGTCAGGTGTAATGTATCTTGCCCTGTATGGAGCATTTCCTTCAAATAAATCACAGATTATGCCTTTATCTCTATATTCCTGAATTTCAGGTGTAATTCCAAGAACATCAAGTGTTGCTTCAGCAGCTCCTGCCAGTGTTCTCAGCTTCTGTTCATAAGTAAGAACTCTATTTTTAACGATAGATAAAATTTGATCCGACATAAAAGTCCTCCTCTAAATAAATTCTTTTCCTGTACTTTTTCCTGTATATTTTAAATCAAAATCCCAAATTGATTTTCTATTTGTCTTTTCTTCGTACAAATATTGTACCACATTTTTTCTATAAAGGCTATATCTTAATTATCTTTTTGTGACTTTATTTTTCAACTTTATCTATTCTTAATTTTTTTAAACTCTATTTTTTATCTCTTATTTATTTTCTTCAATAAACTTTTCTATTTCTTCCCTTGTTGGAATTGAATCCTGCGCTCCCTGTCTTGTTACAACAATTGCCGATACTGCAGTTGCGTATTTTATAGCTTCGTCAGGATTTCCTGTTTCGCATATTTTCATTGTAAATGCTCCAATAAAGGAATCTCCGGCCGCAGTTGTATCCACTGCCTTCACTTTATAAACACCGTATTTCTTTATACTGTTATCTTCACTGAAAAGAATACTTCCTTTATCTCCTAACGTAAGAATAATATTTTTTATACCGTATTCTTTCTTTTTACTTGAAATTTTTTCTGTATATTCTTTATCATTAAATTCTATTTCAAAAATTTCTTCCATTTCAGTTTCATTTAATATTAGATAATCTGTATTCTTAAAAACTTTCTCACTTAACTTTCTTGCAGGAGCAGGATTAAATATTGTTATCTTTCCAAGTTCCTTTGCCTTCAAAAGAGAAAATTCCACTGTATCAGCAGGTATCTCATTCTGCAATATTACAACATCACTTGAAGCTATGACATCCTGTTTATCCTGAATATGTTCCTTCGTAATTTTAAAATTACTTCCAGGAATTACAATAATATTATTATCCCCTTTTCTATCAACTGTTATAATTGCTCTTCCTGTCAGTTCATCACTTTTAATGACATTATCAGAAATTATTCCATATTTATTCAAATTCTGAATTAATTTTTCTCCCTGTGAATCTTTTCCAACCATTCCAATCATTTCTGTTTTCATTCCCAGCTTTGAAACTGCTACAGCCTGATTAGCTCCTTTTCCTCCACAGCTTTCATAAAAATCATTTCCAAATATTGTTTCTCCTAACTTTGGAAGTTCCTCCACCTTTACTGTCATATCCATATTTAAGCTTCCTATTACAAGTGCTTTTTTCATTTTGACACCTCCTCATTTTTTTAATTTTACCATACTTTCCCCCATTTTCCTAATTAAAAAATACAGGAAAACAGAGGGCTATCTCAAAAAGAAAACTTAAAAATAATATAAAAGAGGTTGTCTCAAAAAGAAAATTAAAAAACCAATGTGAAAAACTATATTTTTGAATTATTTAAAATTTTACAATGTAAAACAGAAAATGAATTTAGGAAAAGTCAACTGTTTGAGCCTTCAGGCGAGTTTTTGACTTTTCCTTAATGAATGACTGTTTTATATGAGTAAAATTTTAGTAAATGAAAAAAATATAGTTTTCCCATATACTATATTAATTTTTACTATTTTGAGACAACCTCTTTTTATATCATATTTTTCAATTTTGAGATAGCCTATCTTTTCCTGTATTTTTAAATTAATCCACCCTCAATGCTTCCATAGGCTCCAGAGCCGCGGCTTTTTTTGCTGGATAAACTCCAAATACAAGGCCAATCATTGTTGAAACAAAGATACATACAAATACAACAACTGGGCTTAGAATAGGGGTTGCTCCCACAAATATTCCTATAAGAAGCGCCAACAGATATCCTATTATTGCTCCAATTATACCTCCAAAAAATGTCAGAATTATGGCTTCAATTAGAAACTGCACAAGAATATGCACTGTTTTTGCTCCAATCGCTTTACGAAGACCAACTTCCCTAATTCTTTCCGTAACACTTACAAGCATAATATTCATAACTCCTATTCCACCTACAAAAAGTGAAATGGCGGCAACTCCGCTTATAAACAGTGACAGCATATTTAGAATATTGTTAAATTCATCAAGTCCCTGGCTTGTAGAAGATACATTATAAATATCCGGATCACTTCCTCTTGTTTCAAGAGACTTCTTAACTGCTTCCATTACCCTGTTCATATCATTGGCATCTGTAGCTTTTACCTGTAATTCCGTATATTTATCCTGTTCATTACCATTTATATGGTTAAGATAATTATTCGGCAAAAGTCCCATTCCAGGCATACCTTCAGTTCCACCACCCAGACTTGCATATGGATTTTTATAAACTCCAACAACAGTAACAGTCTGACTATTTTTTCTAAAATTCAAAGTGAGTTTTTTTCCTATCGGATTTTCTCCAGGATATAGTTCTTCTGCCGTTATATGATCTATCATTACATATTTTCCATCTTTTCTGTATTCACTGGGTAAAAATTTTCTTCCTTTCAGTACCGTATAATCTGATATTTTAAAATAGTCCTCTGTCACTCCTGTTCCTTGAAACATTTTTGTATTATCATTTACACTTATTCTGGCAAAGGTGCTTGAGGTAGGAGTAACTGCCTCAACTCCTTCGATACTTTTTATTTTTTCTATATCTTTTGATGTAAGCAGATCATCTGTTTTATAAGTCTGTCCAGGCGAAGTATCAATTGATATTTCAAAATTTGACACTCCAAGTTTATTCAAATCACCCGTAATATTTTCCTTAATTCCTGCACCAAGAGAGGACATCAGTATAACTGCGGCTATTCCAATTATTATTCCTAACATTGTCAGGAAAGAACGTACTTTATAGCTGAACAGATTTGATACGGATAATTTTAACAGTTCAAAAAAATCCATTTATACTCCCCTCCGATTATATACAATTTCATCTTTTTCTATTACACCATCTTTTAATCTTATTATTCTTTTACAATGTCCCGCTACATCTTCTTCATGGGTAACCATTACTATCGTTGTTCCATTATCATTTAACTTTTTAAATATTTCCAGAACCTCTTCTCCTGATTTTGAATCCAGATTTCCTGTAGGCTCATCCGCCAGAAGAATTCTAGGATTGTTTATTATTGCCCTTGCTATCGCAACCCTCTGTCTTTGACCTCCTGACATTTCACTAGGTTTATGATGTATCCTGTCACCTAATCCAACACTTTCAAGTGCTTCTGTCGCCCTCTTTATTCTCTCACTTTTTTTCACTCCTGCATAAAGTGCCGGAAGGGCAACATTTTCCACTGCTGTCATTTTAGGAAGCAGATTAAATGTCTGAAAGACAAATCCTATTTTTTTATTTCTCACCTCAGCAAGTTCATCACCTTTTATCGTTGAAACATCCTGATTGTCAAGAATATACTTTCCTGATGTTAAACTGTCCAGACATCCAAGAATGTTCATAAGGGTAGATTTTCCACTTCCTGAAGGTCCCATGAAAGCCACATATTCACCTTCCTTAACGGAAAGATTAAGTCCTTTCAGTACTGTCAGTTCCAAATGGCCTGTTTTATATGTTTTTACTATATCGCTTACGTCTATCATAAAAATTTACCTCTAATTCATATAATTCGTGTTTCCTACATTGGCGGTCCACCAGGACCTCCTCCGCCACCTTTTTTCTTATTGCCTTTTACATTCGCTTTTTTTCCGTTATTTTGTGAAGGATCTGCTATTTTTATTTTTTCACCATCTTTAAGTGCTTCATCAATTACTGAAATTATTTTGTCTCCTTCTGACAATCCTGATGTAACTTCATAATATGAATCATCATTTGTTCCAATCTGTATTTCCTTTTTTGTAACTTTGCTGCTATTATCCACTGTAAATACATAATATTTTCCATTTTCATTCATAACTGCACTATATGGAACTTTTATTATATTTTTGCTTTCCTTGTAGAAAATTACGGCATTGATTGTCGCTCCAGGTCTTAAGCTCTTGGCATCATTAAACTTTATTGTAACTGTTGTATTACTTTCATCAAGGCTCGAACTTTTTGTTGCAACTCCTGATACTTCAGCAACTTCCCCTTCAACCTTTTCCCCATCAGGCAATGAATCTGATGTTATTTCCACCCTTTGTCCCACAGCAACATTTTTTATTTGTGAATCTGAAAGGCTCACTTCCACCTTCATATTTTTTGTATCTGATACTTTAAAAAGCGTAGTTTCTGTATTTACCCTATAGTTTTCATCTGCTGTCATTTCAGTAATTACTCCATCCACCGGACTTACTATTTCATCTTTTATTAAAGATAAATCTTCCTGCAATGTTGACAGTTCCAGCTGGGCAGTTTCCAGGGCAATTCTCGCATCATCAATTGACACTTTTGAAGCTCCTCCAACTTTAAAAAGCTCGCTGGCATTTCTTAAATCTCTTCTTTTCTGTTCCACTTCCAGAGCTTTTATCTGTATTTTTCTTACAGTTTCATTTTTATCCACAGGATAGAATGTAACAACTACATCACCTTTTTTTACATTGTCTCCCTTTTTGAAAAATACCTTCTGAACTCTCTGGCTTGAAGTTGTATAGACTGAAATTTCATTATCTGAAACAACTTGTCCTGTCTTTTCAGTAGAAAGTGATATATCTCCCTTTTCCACTGTTGTAACTTCATATTCCTTGACTTCTGTCTTTTTACCGCAGGAAAGCAGAAAAACCAGAAGCAGGGATAAGAATAATATTCCTTTTTTCATGGAAATCTCCTTTTTCATTATTTATAATATTTTATTTTTCTAGTATATGCGGCCAGTTCATTTTTAGCCACTTCATAGTCGATTACTGCCTTGTTGTAAGCATTTCTTTTTTCCACATAGTTTTCATATGTATCTGCTCCAAGCTCGTATTTTTTAGCATATATTACGTAGTTTTCCTTAGCTATATCCATATTTTTCTTGCTGATCAGTTCATTTGTCTGATAAGTTGTATAATTTAACATTTCCTGACCTACATTGGATAATATTTCATTCTTCTTCTGTTCATATTCCAGTTTCAGCTTTTCCGATTCATTTTTCAAATCTTCAAGCGTATCATTATACTGTTTGAAAGTCTTTGTTATCCCCACACCTACAGTAAATGATTTATTTTTTATTGAGTACCCCGCATCTGCTGTCACTTTTGGAACTTTGTAATCATAAGTTTCCTTTTTCAGTTTTTCACTGTTCAGACTTTCGTTAAGCTCGATTTTTTCTGCTTCTGACAATCGCAGCTTATAGAAGTCTTCATTTTTCAGCTCAACCTTTTTTATATCTTCAAGCTTTTCATTTTCAGGAATTGTCACATTATAAATCATGAATTTTTCCTTCAGGATTTTCAATTCTCTTTCTAAATTTTCATATTTCAGCTGGGAAGTCTCATATTCTGTTTTAGCTAAATCAAAATCATATTTTGCAGCCGTTCCAACTTCATATTTTTTAGCCTGTATTGCATAATCCTTCTTTTTATCGTCCAGAGAAAGAGCTTCCTGCTCCATTTCCTTTTCCTTGCTCTTATAGTTTTTATAAAGGTCTATAAGCTCTCTTATTTCAGAATTTTTTGTTGTTTCATTAGTTATTTTCTGAATATCCCTCTGAATATTGTTTATTTTCAGGTTATATTTATCATCTCCATTTTTTGAAAAATCATTCAGAACTTTTGAAACTCCAATTTTATTTTCTGTCATTTCATTGTTTGTTATATTGTAAGTATTTTTATAATAAAATAATCCATATTTCACAGTATTATCTGTACTTATTCCATCATATGTGTGACTGTTTTCGTATGTATTTTGAGAAGATATGGTTACTTCATTCCATGAACCCTTTTTCAGAACTTTGTCCTTTATATCATATGTTTTCAAGTTGGCTTCGTTTATTTTCGTGGTATAGGATTTTTTTTCATACTCTGAAATTGCCGTATCTAAATCCATTCCATAACTTAAAGCACTTAAAAAACACAGAAAAAGTAACTGCAATTTCTTACTCTTTATACTAGGAATTACCTTAAACATTCTATACTCCTTTCTTACAAATGAATTGTATCATTTTACACCTTTTTCCTTAGAATACTCTTTTTTTATACTCCTTTTTATGCTTTTTTCAAGCTTTTCCTCTATTTTTACATCAAATAAATCTTAACAGATAATTTTGTCAAAATTGTGTCATTTTTCTTTTTTTATTCTGAATATCGGATTTTGTAGTTAAATTTTTCTTATTTATAGAATTTCATTGAAAAATATGTTAAAATAATGAAAGTATGAAAGGAGATTTTATGGCAAATTATAAAAGATTTGATTTTAAAAAACTGTATTTTATTTTATATATAGTACTTGTACTTATTGTAGTATACCTGCTTTTTAAACTTGGGATTTTTCTGTTTCCTTTTACATTGGCTCTGTTTTTTTCAATAATGACTCAGCCATTTTCAAGGTTTCTGGAGAAAAAACTTAAATTTTCACAGAAAATTGCAACCATAGTGTCAATTGTCCTGTTTCTGGTAATATTTTTAGGATTTATAAGTCTTTCAACATTACGTTTATCAGGGGAAATTTACAAACTTTCCATAAATCTTAACAAATATTCCAAAGATGTTCAGACTTTGTGGAACACTACAATAGATAAGGTTTACTCCCTTCTTGGATATTTTCCTGAAGGTTTTGATGAACAGGTAAAAAATTCCATAAACGGATTTATCAGAATGGGGACTTCAAAGCTAGGTTCCTTCATAAACAGCCTTATAAACTTTATTACATCAATACCAACAATAATACTTTATATCTGTATTACAATACTTTCAACGTTTTTTATAAGTCTGGATAAAAATAAGATAATGGCTTTTCTGGAACAGCAGTTTCCAGAATCATGGATAAAAAAGGTATATAACATAAAAAGAGAAATGTTTAATGTCCTCGGTTCTTATATAAGAGCTCAAATTATACTTATGACAATCTGTTTCTTTGAACTGCTGATTTCATTCAATATACTGTCATTCTTAAAATTTAATTTGCAGTATCCGTTGATTTTTTCAATTGTAATCTGTATTATTGATGCCCTTCCAATACTGGGAGCCGGAGCTGTACTTCTGCCATGGAGCTTAATATCATTTGTAACGGGAGATATTAATCTTGGACTGGCTTTACTCGTTATTTATTTTCTGGTTCTTTCTGTACGTCAGATGCTCGAACCAAAGCTTATAAGCCAAAATCTGGGTGTACATCCACTTGTTACACTAATATCAATGTATTCCGGATTTAAATTTTTTGGAGTTATAGGATTCCTTATAGGTCCTGTTGTAATGATTATACTTAAAAATGTATTCTCACGTGAACTGGAAATTGGATTTTTCAGAGAAATTTTTACTGAAGTTCCAGATGATGATGATAAAAATAAATCTGACAACGGTAAATCTGATAATGCTGAAAAAAATGCCGATTCTGGTTCTAATACAGAATTGGATAGTAACTCAAAAAATAATGAATCTATAAACGAAAAAGTAAAAAAATATATAGATAAGGAATTTATTGACGACAGAAAATGTTAAAAAAATAGAAATAAAAAACTATCAAAAAAGAATATATATCAAAAACTGATGTAACGATATATTTCTTTTGAGATAGTTTTTTTATTGAAAGAAGACAGAAATGCAAATTATCTGCATTTCCATCAACTTATCAAATTTTATATCTGAGTAATAATGATTAGTAAATCAATCTGAATCCAAGTCCACCTCTCAGATTATTATTATCACTGTCATATCCTGTATTAAGAGTCATTCCTACTCTGGAATTTTCTATTCCAAAGTTTAAATCTGCTTTGAATTTTCCTTTTCTGCTGTCTTTGTCTCCTCTTATGTTAAACCAGTCAGCAGTTGTATATGATACTCTTGCCCTGTTATTTACATTTCCTACTTTTCCTAATTCACTTTCATAACCTAAACCTAAAGAAGCTGTAAATATGCTCTTAACTGCAAAAGGTTGTCTATAGTTAAATTCAACTCCTATTGCCGGTTTTATTGAATAGTAACCATTTCCTTCTACATCCAGTCTCATTTCTCCTGATTTTTCTTTAATGTTACTGAATCTTCCATATTCAACTTTTAAACTTCCATATGGTCTGATACTTGTTCTTTCACTTGTTCTTATATTGTATCCAACTTCATTTTTAACTGCTACACCATAAGTTGTATAGTCAGATTTAGCATTGAAGATTTCATCTACTACAAGATATTTTCTATGCATTTCATTTTTAGATACGTATCCTTCTCCTGAAATTGTCCATTGAAGATTTCCATTGTGGTCTGATGCAGGTGTCATTGTCTTGAAGATTCCAAGTTTTAACATAGTTTGATTTTCTCTTGATCCCCCAATGTCTTTAAACTTGAATTTGTTATGCACTCCTCCTGCATACCATCCTGATACGTTTCCTAACTTGACAGTTTCATCTTCATGCAGGTATGCAAATCCATACGCATCACTTGTATAGTCTATAATTCCTGCTGTATCTGTAGTGTATTCGTCCTTCATTCCAAATACTTTTATTTTATTTGACTGTTTAGACTTAGTTTCCCATTCTTTAGCCAAATGAGTAATTTCCTTATCTATCAGTCTTCCTGTTCCATGTACTCTTTGTTGTATATTTGCATACTGGTGACCCATCATTTCATCAAATGCCTGTGTCAGAAGTACTGGCTCATTATTTCCTATGCTGTTAAGCTTGTTAAACAGTAATTTTTCTCTGGAATCAAGAGAATTTACTCCATATCTTTGTTCCAATCCATCTGTAAAGTTCCATGCATTCTCAGTTTTTCTAACAAATGATGTATATGGTACCTTTGCCATAGCAACTCCTGTTATTTCACCATATGAATCTAATATTGGCGTTGCCATCCATGTCAGTGAACCTGCAAGTGATGTAAGTTTAAAGTTACGTCCTGTTACCTGGTCAAGGAATGGTTTTATTACATCCCCCTTAACTACCCAGTATTTTGAATTTGTCATTTCTGAATATTCTGTTCCTATTATCAATTGACTGTTTATAGGTGGTGTACTTCCATCTATATCTATTGGTCTTGTTCTTCCTAAAGTATCTACATAGAATCCAATATCTGACAATCCTAGGTTAGATTCATTACCTATCAATTTGCTTATTTCTGCAACTTCAGCATCTGAAACAGGTACTCCATCCTTTGTGAAAACAGGCTGTCCATTCTTTATACTTATTTTTACACCTTCAAATTCCTTGTCTGTTCCACTTGCTCCTCTTACTTCCTGTCCATTAGGATCAGATGTTATTCTGCTGTTTATCTGAGCTTCCAGATCTGCTAATTCAGCAGGTGTAATATCTTTCCAACTTATTCCGTATGTTCCTTTTCCTCTTACCTTTATTTCACCGTAGTTCTTAATTGTAGCATATCTTTGTACTGTACCATCAGGATTCTTTTTACCTCTTATTACAACTCCATAGCTGTTATCCGCATCTATAAGTATTTTTGCTCCCGCTTCATTTACAAGAGTTGAACCATTCATTACTGCTACTCCTACAAGTCCACTTACGTTAGGATTTACCATTCCGCCTCTTCCAGCATATGAATCTGTTGTCTGTATAATTCCTTTGTTTACAAACTTAGCTCCTTCATCAACGTATACTCCTGTCATTGATTCTATTTTATTTGAAGCTGTAGCTCTACTTCCATCAAGTAGTATATTACCTCTATTTTCTACAACTGTTCCTGCTCCTGAACCATACATTCCTATTGACTTATCTCCAAATATACGGATTTCTCCTTCATTGGCAATTTGACCTCCATTGTCTGTTGCCATTCCTATTCCGTATACAATTTTGCTTTTGTCACTGTATATTTGTCCAGTTAGAGGGTCTGTATAATCTGTTGGTCCAACATATATTCTTCCTGAAGTGCTGTTTACAGCTGTTGATCCTGGTGCGTAAACTCCTATATTTCCTTTTCCATTAGAGAAATCCAGCAATCCATTATTTACAAAGTTTCCTCCACCAGTATTATTACCTTTGATGTAGAATCCTATTACACGGTCTACATTTCCAGCAGCTATGTCTTTATTGTTTGTTATTTGTGCTTTTCCACCTGAATACAGGTATGTACTGTCACTTCCTAATGTTACACTTGTTCCTGCTGTATTAGTGTATGTATTTACCTTTGAAGAATCATCATTGTTAAGAATAAATCCGTAAGATTTTTCTCCCACTGTTACATTTGCACTATCATTTACTGAAGCTCCATTTACTGCATAAACTCCTACAGGTTCAGTATTTGGTGTAGTTGAAGTATGAGGATCCACTATAATATTTCCTGCTACTGAAACACTTCCATCCTGTTTGTATATTCCCATACCTTCATCTTTTACATGAAGAGTTCCTCCTGTCATATTTACAGGAGAATTTGTTGTTGAATATACTCCTATTGATTTTACTCCTACTTCTATATTTCCACTTGTCAGAGTGATAGGTGATGTTCCGCTTGAAGTATATACTCCAATAGTAGGATTCTGTGCATCTGATGAATCAGCTATTGAAATATCTGCCTTATTTTCAAATGACTGGCTTCCCTTCAGGAAAACTCCCAGTGTCTTTTTACCTGAAAGTTCTAATTTTCCTTCATTTACTACTGTGTTTGGAGTATTCGCATTTGAATATATTCCTATTGAATTATCTCCGCTTAAGCTTATTTTAGTTTTATTTAGCAGACTGGAGTTTATTCCTAAAATTCCCTTTGCATTGTCCTGTGTTCCTACTATCTCAGTTATTCCTGTTGAATCAAAGTTTGCATTCTGAAGGAATATTCCATTTGAATTTCTTCCAAGATTGATTTTTCTAACTCCTGTCAGTCTTGAATTTCCTTCAACATACGCTCCTGTATAACCATCTGCTACTGTCATGTCAACTGGTACTCCTGCTCCGTCCATTTGAGCAGTACTGTTTTTCAGATAAAGCATTGTATTCTGAGTTGGAGATATATTACCTAAATAGGAAATAAAATTTGAATTTTCAAGGTATGCAAGTACACCCTTATTGTTGAAATTAACTGTTCCCTTTGCTGTAATATCCGAATGTTTTCCATAAAAAGCTATACCATCTTCTCCTACTGTAATATCTGATGTTGTTCCTGTAGTAAGATTAGTATTTTCAGAATATATTCCTACTGAAGGTGCTCCTGTTATTTTCTTTCCAACTGTTATTTTACCATTATTTGTAACTGTATTTCTGTCGGCTGCAGCACTTCCTTTTCCTTTACTGTAAAGCCCTACTGAACCATCTCCAAGAGTTATTTCTGAATTATTTACCATTCCAGTTAATACTTTTCCTTGATCAGGTTGTGTTCCATCTTCATTTATCATATATATACCGACATTTTTTGTAACATTTATATTACCTGATGCATCTGTTGAACTCTTTATTTTTCCATCAAGATTTATATCTGTTGATGCATTTTTCAGATATACTCCTACTGATTCCTGTCCAAGTTCTATCAGAGAATTTGCTGTTGTTTCTACTTTAAGTTTATTATCAGCCGAAGAACCTCCATCATAATGTGGAGAATCACTTCTGTATACACCATAAATTCCTGTTGACTGAGGACCCATTTTAATTGTTCCATCATTTTTTACTCTTGCTGATGCCGCATAAATAGCAGTTGATTCTTTTCCAGCAGTAAAATTAATAGTTCCTTGATTTACAATTTCATAATTTCCTTGTGTCCAAGTTGTTCCAGCTGGATTTTTGATTCCTTCAGCCATTAATCCTATATTTTTTCCAGCAGCGATTGAACCGTCTGCTACACTTTTAACTGTTTTTCCACTAACAATATAAGTTTCTCCATTTATAACGTGAGAAAGTACCATTCCTGGTTTTAAATCCTTATCAACTGAAGGATTATCTATTGCCGATATTCCTTCTTTAGTTCTAATTTCTTCTGCTGAATGTCCGTTATTGTTAAAAGTCCAGTTTCCAACGTTAATTACAGAACCTTTCAATCCGTATACTCCTACTCCTGAACCACTTAAGTTAATAGTTGCATTTCCCCCATCAAAGTGGGCATTTTCTCCAACAATAGCTGCTACACTTCCTTCTGCAAGGTTAATTGTTGGTTTATTAGTACCTGTTCCTAAAGATACTTTACTCTCTATAGTTGTATTTGCAGAAGTCTGTTTCTGTACATAAATTCCTATTCCATTTTCTCCAACATTTATTGTACCGCTATTATATTGTATGATACTCTTATCAGCCGCAAAAATTCCTATTCCTTTTTCACCTGTTGTAATAGGAGTTTTTATAGTATATGCGGAAGTAGACGTTCCTTGATTTTTTGCATATATTCCTATTGCATATTTTGTACCACTGTTTTCAACTGTGTTTCGTACTGTTATTGGACCAGTATAGTTTGAAATATCTGTACTTCCACTTAAATATAATCCAATAATACCATCTCCTGAACTAGTTGCTGTTTTATAATAGTTCAAAGGAGTTGAACTTGCATTTAACGTCGCAACATCTGTTGGAGATGTACCTTCTAAGTATACTCCTACTCCATATCCTGATATTTTTCCTATATCTGTACCAGTTAATGCTGTATCCTTATTTTTTACATAATAGGCAACTCTATTCTGATCTGTTCCTGTACCAAGATCAATTTCTGCTGTAGTTGTAGTTATAGCACTTCCTGCAGCTGCATAAACTCCTATTGACTTATTAGCAGCATTATCCAAAGTTATTTTTCCTACTCCTGAAACTGTTGACTTAGGAGCATATATACCTATTGACTCTTCTTTATTTACGTTAATTGTTCCTGTGTTATTTATATTTAAATTTGCAACAGTACCCGCTTCATTCTTTGCAAATATACCTACTGATTTATTTCCATTTACTGTTATATTTCCTGTAGTTCCATTAACTATTGACAACTTATTTGTCACTCCAGAATTTATTTTTCCATAAATCCCAGCTGATTCAGTTTTTTTAGTTATTATATATCCATTATTGTTTATTGCTTTATTTGAAGTTGCAACCCCTGAAACTACTCCAAAGATTCCTACTGATTGTGCTTCTTCTACATATATACCTTTATTTACTGTTTTTAATCCACTGTTTGTTATATCTGAATCTTGACCATAAATTCCAGCTGAGCTTGCTTTTAATACTTCTATTTTCCCACTATTAGTTAACGTAGAATTTTTTTCTCCCAGTATACCAACAGAACTTCCTTCTTCCATTGTTATAGTTCCTGTTGAATTTCCTGTACTTTCATTTGTGTAAATTCCTATCCCGGAACCTCTTTTTGATACAATAGTACCATCATTTTGTGCTGTTGAAGCTCCTGTTCCTGTTCCTTTTATTGCAATAAGTCCAATATTTGTGTTTGTTGTCAAAGTTTTAGTATTTTTTACAGTAGAATTATTTGATGCGACTAAAACAGAAGTTGAAGTATTAGTTCCTGCTGTCGGAGTTGATACTGTATAATTTTGATTTAAATTAGCAGTTACACCACCTGTTGTATAAAATATACTTGCTCCATTTCCAAAATTTAAAATATTAATAGGGTTACTGTTCAAATAAGTTCCTACATTCACTTCTCCTGAATTTCCATTTAAAAGTCCAAAAGTTGAGTTTTGTCCTAATTCTACTTCTAAACTCTTACCTGTTTCAACTTTAAAAGTATTTCCAAATTTAGTAGCAACTGATGAATATAATCCTACTGCTCCTGTGCCTATTGTTAATTTAGAATCATCTCCAAAATTTACTTTAGCTTCTCCATCTGAATAAATTCCAATTGTCGTTCCTGTTCCACTAGCAGCTATATCTATTGGAGCCTTTATATTTAATGTTCCTGATGCCTCTTTAGCATATATTCCTATTGCATCTGAACCTACACTTATTTTATTTGTTCCAGCAGTATTTTTTTCATGATTAAAAGTATACTTTCCTTCTCCATAAACTCCTATATTTCCTCCTCCTTGAACAGAAATATTACCTGTGTTTGTAAAGTTTATTGGAGTAGCAGTATTCGGCCCTTTTAATAAAACACCTATATTTCCTGTATTAGCAGGAGTATTAACTGTTATATTTCCACTATTAGCAAAGTTTCCTTGTTCTCCATAGAAAGCTGTAGATTTTTGTGCTCCACCTGCAGTGAGAGGATTTACAATAAGATCTCCACTATTTGAAGAGTCTCCTCCTTTTAGCATAGCAAATGCTATTGAATTTGTTCCATTTACAGCTATAGTTCCTTTATTAATTCCTACACCATAATTAGTTCTATCAATACTTTCTAATAAATTATCTATTAAATTTGAATCAAATACAGACTTATAAGATTCACTCTTAACAACAAAACCATAGTTAGAGTCTCCATTAACTACAACATTAGCACCTTCATTTGCTGTTATAGATCCTGATCTTCTTAATTTTCTGTTAGCTGTTTCAACTCCATTTAATTTCCCATCATTCAACTCTTCTTCACTATCACCAACTAATAAACCTATACTCTTTGTTGCATGTTCTCCAACGGTTATAGTTCCACTACCAGTAGCTGCTCCAGTTGAAGCTCCTGTTTCTCCAAAAGGTCCAAATTCTACAGTTTTTGTACCTATATCAGCTGTAGCTGTTCCACCATAAGTACCTGTTTCTCCTTTTAATACAGGTCTCGTTGGTACCCCTGCATAAATTCCTACTGCATTTTCAACAAGAGTATCACTACCTGAAGCAATATTTTGGTTATTTCCTTGAGTTAGAGCTGTTGTTCCTATATTGATTTTTCCTCCAACTTTAACTTCCTGTATTTCATGTAATATACCAACCCCAACACTCTTATCCCCATTTATATTGATGTCTCCTGAATTATATACTCCACTTGTCCAACCAGAATCTCCTGAAGCTGAACGTCCTATTTCTCCTCCTGGAAGGACTACAAAAGGATTTGCTGGGGTTCCTAAATCTCTTTGAGCTCTTAAGTTATTTTTTTTATTAGTTTTAAAATCACTCATTGTTGTTGATGTTACTGTATCTAGTGTACTAATACCTGGATTGAATACAGTAATAATACCAAAACTTCCGCTAGATTCTACATTGATGTCCTTTTGGTTATCTGCCTTCATTAATACTCTTCCCTTAGATGAATTTGTATTTTTGCTCTTTACATTAACTAAATCTTTTCCATTCTTTGTTTCCAAATTGGACCAATCGGGTGTCCAGTTATGAGGATCTTCTGGTTTTAATTGCATTCCAGCACTTTGTGGTGCATTTAAAGAAATTACCCCTGTATTAATTATGTGCGACATTGTACTATTATATGATGCATCCACGTTAGAAAAACCAAAAGCTATTTGATGACTATTTGTTGTAGTATTAGTTTCATCTTTGTACTTTCCATCAATTAAACCATTATTTATAATTTTAGCCAATATATTCTCAGTACTAGCAGAACCTTGTAAATCTATCCCCATATTTTTACTTCTATATAAGTTAATTGTTCCATCCATTTTAAATTTAGAACCATTTTTTGGTTCATCTATAACCAAGGCTCTTGCATCAGCAACTTTAACATTTATTGTTGAATTAGGTAAGGTAACGTCTCCTGTCACAGAATTAAGAGTAAAAAAATTTCTTACAGTTTTTGTTACAGAATTCACATCATAGGTTTGACCTGCAATAAATGTTCCATTTATTGCACTTTGGTTAGTGGTTCCTATCTTACGATTAGTTGAATCTATAGAAGGTGCAACAGAAAATGCAACAGGATTCGGAGTATCTACTACTGGTGCTTCTAGTGTCACTTGTGCGGGTGTAGATATATTTAAAGCTGTTATAGTTGGTGGTGTTACATTTATATTTATTGTTGGTGCACTCGGTGTAATTCTTACATCTACCTCTGGTATTGTAATAACAGGTGCTGTAAGCGGTGTGTTTACCTTTGGATCAACAACTGGTGCTCCTACTGGTTCAACAGTTGGCTCAGCTACGCTTAGTGAAACAGCTTCCTTTTTTACTTCCTTTGGAGAAATTCTTGCAAGTATTTCAACTTCATTAAGAGGTTCCTGAATTTTTCTTAATTCTACAAGTCCCCATCTAACTTCTCCATTTACAGATGACCCTTTACTTTTATCAAAATTCATTTCAGAATAGATATTTCCAGTTGCATTTCTCCATGAAACTTGAGAATCACTTCCCGGAGTTATCGGAAGACCCATAACTCCCATTGAATCCAATGTAGCTAATGCATTTTTCATTTTCCAGTTATTTCTGAAATACAGTCCGTTGTATGTATATCTTTCCTGTTTATCTCCATAACCATCTCCAGAAATAATGTCTGCATTGGAAAAAAAGTTCATTCCAAATTGCCATGAACTCCAAGGTGATTTTACAACCTGATCTCCCTGTTCCATTAATTGAATTAACTCTAAGTTTGCACCTCTAATATACATCTTGTTTCTATTTCTCATGTTTTTCAGCATAGCTTGAGTTTCATCAACAGTATTTTTAAGATTCCCATCTTTGTTTTTCTTATTAGGCTCTGCTTTTACCGTATTTGCTAAAAGTACTCCTGTAGTTACTCCCATTGCTCCTGCAACAAACATAAGATTTCTCGAATATTTTACTGCTTTGGAACTTCTCATTATTGATTTTGATTTCTTTTCTGAATTTTTAATTTCATCACTCATTTTATTACTCCTCTACTATTATTTTTTTATTATAGTAGTAAATCCTGTATTTTATATGCTAAAAAACTTCTAAAATAGAACTGATGCTTTCGGAACAGGTACAACTATAATGGGTTTAAGTTATGTTATTTTTCACATATCTTATAATTAAATTATTTTTAGTTTAATAATACCATTTTTTTTGCTTTTTTTCAATCTTTATTTTCAAAAATAAAAAAAATTTTCAACATTATTTCCACACAGAAAAATAGGTTTGACAATAAAAAAAGGAAATCACAAAATATAATTATTTCAATAATATCTCTATTTTGTATTTCCTTATCTTTATATCAAATAAATAATATAGTCATTTTTAAGTATAACTAAAAATAATCTGCTTATTCACCTTCCGGCAATAAAAATCCTGCTATAATATATGCTATTGCTAATGATCCACCAGAGAAAAGCGCAAGTACAACTGCAATTATTCTTATAATATTTGGATCTTGATTTGCATATTTTGCAATCCCTCCGCATACTCCCATTATTTTTTATCAGAAACTGATCTTGTAAGCTTTTTTTCCATGATTGCGTCCTCCTAATATATATTTATAAACAAGTTGTTTACCATAATTAATATCTTATTTTTAATTAACTTATTTTTTGAGTCCGCTTATTATAGTACATTTTTTCACATGATGTAAACCTTTTAAAGTCATTATAATTCTAAAAACAGTATATTCTATCTATTATAAAATACACTTCTTACAATTTTCAAAGTTTATAAAAATATAGTTCATGTAAAAAGAAGGCATTAAACCCTCCTGAAATAAAGTTCTTTGCCTTCTACTTTTTCTATATAAACACATTAAAATTATTCACCATCTTCAAGTACTTCAACAATTTCCGAATTTTTATCTAAAATAACGATTTTTTTCAATTTATCATCAAATCCAAAATACAGATAATCGTATTTTTCTCCTTTAAGGTCTGTATAATCCTTTACATAATATACATTTTTTCTAGTATCTGGATATATTAAATATTTTTTCAGTTTTCCTTCCTTTTCTCCCTCGGCTATTTTATCCTTCGGATAAGGCTGTGTTTTAAATCTTTTTAGCCTTCTTGAATGGCAGGTAAATACAATAGCTACTTCAGGATTCCACTGAATGAGATAGTGCTCACCATTTTCTTCTATAATACTGAAATTATGTTTCCCAATTTCTTCATCAAAATATTTCTGGGAATTTGCACTGAACCATGAATATTTTTCCACTTCGCTAAACATTTCGCTTTTTTTCTGTGTATCTGAAGTAAATTTTTCAGCCATTATAGTCATTCCCAATACAAGAAATAGCAACAAAATAATTTTTTTCATTAATATTCCTTCTTTCTAAATAGTATATTGAATATCTTCCATATAATTTTACCTCGATTTCCAAAAATTTCAATATACAAATAATAATTAATATTTTCTCATGAAAAATTATTTTATCTTCCCAATATCATTTCTAAAATACATATTTTCAAAATGTATTTTCTTCAGGGAAGTATAAGCATGTTCCCTTGCTTCTTCCAGAGTGTTTCCAAATCCTACAACGTTTAAGACACGTCCTCCTGAAGTGATAAAATCATCATTTTCTTTTTTGGCTCCACATATAAACAATATTTCTCCATTTTCTCCAACACTTGATAATCCTGATATTTTATCTCCTTTATTGTATTTTTCAGGATAACCTCCTGCCACTGCAACTACACAGCATGAAGACTGTTTTCTCCATTCTACTTTAATTTCCGATAATTTTTTATCAAATGCACTTTTTATCATTTCAACCATGTCTGTCTCAAGTAATGGAAGTACAGCCTGTGTTTCAGGATCTCCAAGTCTCATATTATATTCAAGCAGATATACACCTTTTTTCGTAATCATAAGCCCAAAGAAGATTACTCCTGCAAAGTCCATTCCTTCACTATGAATTCCCTTCAGAGTAGGCTCCATTATATTCTTTTTAAATTCCTCAAATACTTCATCAGTCACATATGGATTTGGTGAAATTGCTCCCATTCCTCCTGTATTAAGTCCTGTTTCATTTTCACCTATCTTTTTGTGATCCTTTGCCGATAACAGAGGTAAAATCACATTACTGTCTGTAAATGATAAAATCGAAGCTTCCACCCCGTCCAGATACTCTTCAATTACAACCTGGGAACCGGCATTTCCAAATTTTTCATCAACCATTATATCTTCCACAGCCTTAACTGCTTCATCCAGATTCTGTGCAATAATAACACCTTTTCCTGCTGCCAGCCCGCTTGCCTTTATAACTACAGGAAAATCCTTCCAGTTATTCAAAAATTCCTTAGCTTTTTCAAAATTATCAAAAATCTCATAAACAGCTGTTTTAATTCCATACTTTTTCATAAAGTCTTTAGAATAAGCCTTGCTTCCTTCAAGAACCGCGGCCTTTTTATCAGGCCCGAATATCTTTAATCCATTCTTTTTAAATTCATCAACTATTCCCTGGACAAGCAGTTCCTCACTTCCAACAATAGTCAAATCAATTCCATTTTCCTTTGCAAAATCAATATATTCCTGTATGCCCTTCAATTCAACATTTTCTGCAATTTCAAGCAGCTCAGCTCCTGCATTTCCTGGTGCAATAAAAATCTTTTCAACATCTTTGTTTTGAGACAGTTTCCATGCAATGGCATGTTCCCTTCCTCCAGCTCCGACTATTAGAATTTTCATTTTTTCCTCCTCCGGCATTTTAGACTTTTGATTAGCCTATTTTCTTGTATCTTTCAAATATATTTTATCACATTTTCCACTAATATTAAATGTAAAAATCTTTAAATTCTTCCATAATTTTATTCCTTTCGTATTTTTTCAATTCTCATCAATTATCAAATATTGTCAACAATCCAGTAACCAATATTTCTTTTCAAAAATATAAAAAAACTATCTCATAGTATAAATAATTACTCAATTACAAATTAAATATATATTCTAATCCATAGATATACTTAATTTATCATTTTATATAATTTCATACTTCCTGAAATAGTTTCTTTTATTTATTTCTCTTTTTCATAAGTTTCAAAAAATTCTTTATTGGCTATTCTGTACACTTCATTATAATCTAATGGAGTTACTAAAAAATCATTTCTTTTAACAATCATTTTTTCTCCCCACGATGTAAGAATATAAAATTCCTTTTCTTTAATTTTAAATACTCTAAATATTTTACCATTTACTTTTAAAGCTTTTATTCTTCCCAAAGGACTATATACTTTCCATTCATTATCTAAATCCGTTTTATATTTATATCTTTCATTAAATTTTTTTTCAGATAAAATATACATTTCTTTTGCTTCAGTATTGTTCTTAACTACATAATCTCCTTCTTTTGCAACATTTTGTGTTTCAAGTCCGTCTTTAGTATATGTTTTTATAATTTCACCATCTATGGCTTTTCTTGCATACACTTCTTTATATTTTTTATACACTGGAGCCTTTTTAAAATCCAAATTCAATGTTTCAAGAAGTTTTTCCTGTGAAACTACCGTATCTGAAAAACATAAAACTGGTATAAAGAATAACAAACATATTAGCATTTTTTTCATAATATCAATCCTTCCTTAATTTCATACCAAAATTATACCACAAAATGTACTGAAAGCAAGTTTTGTTGTATATTTTTAAAACTAAAATTTTGTTTTTTTCATTTTTTTATATAATTCTTTTAAAGAATCCATACAGATAAAAAAATAAGAGCTCTGACACTCTTACATAATAAACATTATTTGAATGGTGGGACTGGTGAGGATCGAACTCACAACCTACCGATTAAGAGTCGGTTGCTCTGACCAATTGAGCTACAGTCCCTCTTACTTTCTATATTAGGTTTACCACATTTTTTATCATTTGTCAAGTGTTATTTAGGACACGTACTTCGTATTTTTTTTTCAAGTATTTAATCTTACTTTTACATATTATTTTAAGTACATGTCCTAAACAAACTAATCCTAATGTTTAAAATGTCTTATTCCAGTTAATGCCATACTTATTCCATGCTCATTGCAGGCCTGTACTGACTCTTCATCCCTTATTGATCCTCCAGGCTGAACAATGGCTTTTATTCCATACTTTGCAGCTTCATCCACGCAGTCTCTGAAAGGGAAGAAGGCATCTGATGCGAGAACTGCACCTTCCAATGTTTCCAAATCTCCTTTTGCATGTTCCAGAGCGTGTGCAGTAGCCCATATTCTATTTGTCTGTCCTGTACCGATTCCTGTTGCGGCACCGTCCTTAACAACTACTATCGCATTTGATTTTACGTGCTTAACGACTTTCATTCCTAAAATCATATCCTGTTTTTCCTGCTCAGTAGGCTGTTTTTCCGTTACTATTTTCATTTCATCTATCATTTTCTTATTTGTTTCCTGTACCAGTATTCCGCCATCAACCTTAATATACTCAAATTTATCCTGAGGTTTTGGCACTTCACACTGTATTACTCTTAAATTCTTCTTATTTTTCAATACTTCAAGAGCTTCCGGCGAATAAGAAGGGGCAATTACTATTTCAAGGAATATTTTATTCAGTTCCTCAGCTGTTGCGGCATCTATTTCCCTGTTAATTGCAACAATTCCACCAAAGATGGAAACAGGATCACAGTCATGCGCCTTTTTATAAGCTGTAAATACATCATCAGCAATTGCTACTCCGCATGGAGTCGAGTGTTTTACTGCACAGCATGCAATTTCATCAAATTCATTTGCAACCTTCCATGCAATATCCATATCCCTTATATTATTAAATGACAGTTCCTTTCCATTCAGCTGGACAAAATCCTTCATGCTTCCTTCTTCAGTTGTTGAAACATAGTAAGCTGAAGTCTGATGTGGATTTTCCCCATATCTGAGGTCAAATTTTTTCTCATATGAAACATTCAGATATTTTGGATATTCCTCTTCCAGAAGGAAGTTAGAAATTGCCGCATCATAAGCAGAAGTCAGGTTGAAAACTTTTCCAGCCAGTCTTTTTTTAGTTTCAAATGACACTTCACCTTTTTCCTGAATTTCCTCAGTTACCTTTCCATAGTCTTCAGGATCACATATTACTGTTACATCCTTAAATGACTTAGCGGCAGATCTCAGCATTGTAGGCCCGCCTATATCTATAAACTCTATCTTTTCATCAAAAGTTTTATCTGTCTGCACTTCCCTGAAGAAAGGATAAAGGTTAACTACTACAAAGTCTATTGTTTCTATCCCTTCCCTCTGAATTGTTTCCATATGCTCCTTATTATCCCTTATGGCAAGTATTCCACCATGTATATTTGGATGCAATGTCTTAACCCTTCCATCAAGCATTTCCTTAAATTTTGTAACTTCTGAAATTTCAATAACTTCAAGTCCATTTTCCTTCAGATATTTATAAGTTCCTCCAGTTGATACTATTTCTACATTTTTTTCCTTAAGAAACTTTGCAAATTCAAGTATTCCTGTCTTATCAAAAACACTTATCAAAGCTCTTTTTTTCATTTTATCCGCTCCTTTCAATATCTGCCTTCAATATGTCTAATTTTCCAATATTTTTTCAAGTCCCTTTACCAGAAGCAGATGTTCCTTTTCAAGAACTCTTTTCTGAAGTATTTCAGGCGTGTCTCCCTCAAGTACAGGTACCTTCATGCTCATTATAGGCTCTCCTGTATCTATTCCTGTATCCACATAGTGAACTGTACATCCACTTTCCTTCTCTCCTGCCTTCAGTACTGCTTCATGGACTTTAAGCCCGTACATTCCCTTACCACCAAACTTTGGAAGAAGGGAAGGATGCATATTTATAATTTTTCTGTTCCATTTCTTTACAAAATTTTCAGAAATTATTGACAGGTAACCTGCCAGTACAATACATGAAATTTCTCCGGCATCACTTAAAATCATATCAATTTCATCTGAAAGTTTTTCACCAAATAATTTTCTATCCAGCATAACAGATCTTATATTATGTTTTTCAGCCCTTTCGAGTGCATAACATGGTCTGTCAGCTATAACAAAGGCAATTTCACAGTTCAGTTTTCCAAATTCGATGCTATCTATTATTGCCTGCAGGTTGCTCCCTGAACCTGAAACAAAAACTGCTATTTTTTTTTTTATTTCAGACATAGCTTATTCTCACCTTTACTTATATATCCTATTTCATAGGCATTTTCTCCATTTTCCTTCAAAATGTCTATAGTTTTTTCTGTATCTTCCTTCTTAACGATAACTATAAATCCTACACCCATGTTAAATGTTCCCCATAACTCATCTTCAGTTACCTTTTTAAAATATTCATGTTTAAATATAGAAGGTATTTCCACTTTTTTCTTGTCGATGTTTGCACAGAATCCGTCAGGTATTGTTCTTGGAACATTTTCTATCAGGCCACCTCCTGTTATATGGGCCATTCCATTTATTTTTACACTTTCCATAAGCTTCTGGATGGATCTTACATAAATCTTTGTCGGAGTCAGCAGATGTTCCCATATTTTTTTATTTTCGTATACTTCATTCAAGTCAGCAAAAAGCTTTCTTATGAGGGAAAAACCGTTACTGTGAGGCCCGCTCGAAGATATGGCTATTATAGCATTTCCTTCTTCGATATTTGAACCATTCACTATTTCTTCCTCTTCTACTGCACCTACTGCAAATCCTGCAATATCATATTCACCTACTGTGTAGAATCCAGGCATTTCAGCAGTTTCTCCTCCTATCAGGGAAGCTCCCGCCTGAAGGCATCCATCTGCAACCCCTTTTATAATTTCTGAGGAAACATCTGAATCAAGCTTACCGCATGCCAGATAATCAAGAAAAAACAGAGGTTTGGCACCATGACACAAAATATCATTTACGCACATTGCCACACAGTCTATTCCAACTGTGTCGTATTTTCCCGTTTCAAAAGCAATTTTCAGTTTTGTTCCTACTCCGTCAGTTCCCGATACAAGAACAGGTTTTTTATATTCTCCAAGCTTATAAAGCGCTCCAAAGCTTCCAATTTCATTCATAACATTTGCACTGTATGTACTTTTTACCTTATCCTTTATTTTTTCTACCGTTCTGTATCCTTCTTCCTTATCTACTCCTGAATCTTTATAAGAAATCGTCATTTTTTTCCTCCCTGCATACTTTTTTAAACTTTATTGAAATTATTTTTCATCTTTCTTAAAGCAGTCCATGTAAAAGTCATCTCTTCCAAATATCTTTCTTAAATTTTCATAAGACAGATATCCCAGTGTTGTTGCTCCAATCTTATCCCTGATTTCATCCAGAGTCAAGTAATTTCCAATTAAATGTGCCTCAGGATTTACATCCACCCCAAAAAAATCTTCCTTAATAACTATAGGGGATGCCGCCCTGAAATGCACTTCTTTTGCTCCTGCTTCATACAGCATTTTTACTAATTTTTTTGATGTAGTTCCACGTACGATTGAATCATCTACAACTACTACCCTTTTTCCCTCCAGCAGGCTTTTTATCGGATTCAGTTTTACCTTTACTGCCTGTTCCCTGAGTTCCTGTATTGGAGTGATAAATGTTCTTCCAATATACTTATTTTTTACTAAAGCCGGTCTATATGGAATTCCGCTTTCCTGTGCGTATCCTATGGCTGCAGGAACTCCCGAATCAGGAACTCCTATAACAATATCCGCCTCTATAGGATTCTGTCTGTACAGATATTTCCCTGTTTCATGTCTGAACCCATAAACATCTATTCCGTCTATGACACTGTCAGGTCTTGCAAAATAAATATATTCAAATGCACTTACCTGTTTTTTCTCCTTGTCGTTATATTTTATTGACTCAATTCCTTTTTCATCGATTATTACAATTTCTCCAGGTTCTATTTCCCTTATGAATTCTGCTCCCATTGCATCAAGTGCACAGGTTTCTGATGCCAGCACAAGAGTTTCTTTACCTATTTTTCCAAGGGAAAGAGGTCTCAACCCCCTAGGATCCCTTACTCCCACAAGTTTATCATTCAGAATCATTGCAAGGGCAAATCCGCCTTTAAGTTTATTCACTGTATTTAAGGCACATTCCTTTACTCCATGCACTGCATTCTTACCAATCAGTTTTAAAATAACTTCCGTATCAATTGATGTCTGGAAAAGATCCCCTTCTCCAAGCAGTTCCTGTTTCAGTTCCTTATAATTACTCAAATCACCATTATGTACAACGGAAACTTTTCCCAATGAAGTTTCCCCTTCCAGAGGCTGACAGTTTCTCATTGATGAATAACCTTCTCTTCCATATCTTACATGGCCTATCAGAATATTTCCTATATAGCTGTTTAAATCTTCCAGAGAAAATACATCAGCTACAAGTCCGGGCTTTTTTATAGTTCTATGTCTCACCTTATTTTCAGTAATAGTGTCACATATTGTAAATCCTGCACTTTGCTGACCTCTATGCTGTAATGCAAACATACCGTAGTAGGCAAGTCCACCTAAATCTTTTCTTACTTCCTTTGAATGTATTGCCAAAATTCCCATTTCCTTTTTTCCTCCATTTTCATAATCTTTCAAAAATATTCCGCTCTGTAAAAATATTTTTTAAATTATTCATTTCATATTAGAATCAGTTAAAATAATTTTTCTTAATAATCCACTATCGGATACTTTCCTGAAAAACATCCCACACAGAAATCATTTTTACAAGTATGGCAGCTGCTTTCATCCATATCAGGGCTGACACTTTTTTCCCTTAAAATTTTCAATAAATTTTCTAGTGACAGATATTCCAATGTATTAGCTCCAATCTCATGGCAAATTTCTTCAGTAGTCATGTAACTTGCCACCAGTTCCTTTTTATTGGCAATATCTACACCGAAATAGCATTCGCTCAGCACTTTCGGCGAGGCAGACCTGAAATGTACTTCCTTTGCTCCCGCATCACGTATCATTTTTATAAGTTTTTTTGATGTAGTTCCCCTCACCAGTGAGTCATCCACTACAACTACTCTTTTTCCTTCTATAATTTTTCTTATGGGATTCAGTTTTACCTTTACTGCCTGTTCTCTAAGTTCCTGTGTCGGATAAATAAAGCTTCTTCCAATATATTTATTTTTTACCAGTGCCTTTGCAAAAGGAATTCCGCTTGCTTCAGCATAGCCTATTGCCGCAGGGATACCTGAATCTGGAACTCCTATTACAATATCAGCTTCTACAGGATGCTGTTCATACAGATATCTTCCTGCATCATGCCTTACCTGGTATACATCAATCCCGTCTATTATACTGTCCGGTCTTGCAAAATATACATATTCAAAGGCACATGAAGCTTTTCCCTCATTTTTTCTATTATTTTCCAGAAGTTCTAAATATTTTATTGATTCAATTCCATTTTCATCAATAATAATCATTTCTCCAGCATCTATATCCCTTATATATTTTGCATTTACAGTGTCCAGTGCCACCGTTTCAGAAGCAAGTACATAAGTTCCGTCTTCTCTCTGTCCCATACATAATGGTCTTATTCCTCTCGGATCCCTGATTCCAATCAGTTTGTCATTTATAATTATTACTAATGCAAAAGCTCCTTCAATGACATCAAGAGTTTTTAACAGGGCTTCCCTCATTCCGTATTTTGCATTTCTACCTAACAGCTTTAAAATTACTTCCGTATCAGAAGTTGCGTGAAAGGTAATACCATCCTTCATCAGTTTCTCTTTTAATTTTTCAATTTTTATGAGATTTCCGTTATGTGCAAGGGAAATATTACCCATTCCGGAATCTCCGCTGAATGGCTGTGCATTATCAACAGTAACTATTCCGGTTGTTGCATATCTTACATGACCTATCAGGATATTTCCTTTATATTTTAACAGTTCCTCCATTGAAAACACTTCAGAAACTAATCCCATATCCTTCAATGTCTTATGTCTCACCTTATTTTCTGTAACACTGTCACAAATCGTCATTCCTGCACATTCCTGACCTCTATGCTGTAAAGCCTGCATTCCAATATATGCCAGTGATGTCAAATTTTCACGTATTTTATTTGAATGGAAGGCGATTACTCCACATTCTTCCTCCATTTTATCTGACTTTTCTAAAAACATGAAATTCTCTCCTTCTCATTCCTCATTACTAAGCTTCCAATCTGTTTAATATTTCAATATATGCTTCTTCTATTCCACCTAAATCCTGTCTGAATCTGTCTTTGTCAAGTTTTTTACCTGTTGCTTTGTCCCATAGTCTGCATGTGTCAGGTGTAATTTCATCTGCAAGAAGTATTTCCCCTTTACTGTTTTTACCAAATTCTATCTTGAAGTCCACCAATGTAATTCCTTCTTCATCAAATACTTTTTTCAGAAGGTCATTTATTTTAGAAGTTGTTTCATATATATATTTCAGTTCATCAAAAGTAGCAAGTCCCATAGCCACCGCATGATAGTCATTTATCAATGGATCTCCATATTCATCATTTTTATAGCATATTTCAAATATTGTAGTTTTAGGTATTGTTCCGTCAGCAATTCCTACTCTTTTTGCCATAGAACCAGTTATTACGTTTCTAACAATTACTTCCAAAGGTACTATTTCAAGTTTTTCACAAAGCTGATCCCTTTCATTCAGCATTTCCTTAAAATGAGTTCTTATTCCATTTTTTTCAAGTACTGAAAATAATTTGGCAGTAATTTTATTATTTATGATTCCTTTATCTTTAATAGTTCCTTTTTTTACTCCATTTCCTGCTGTTGCATCATCTTTATAGTGGATTATTACCAAATTCTCATCATCTGTTGAATATACCTGTTTTGCTTTTCCTTCGTAAATGAAATCTTTTTTTTGCATTTTTAATTCCTCCTGATTTTTTTATAATTTTTATCTAAAATTCCACTTTTTCTTCGTTTTCCTTAATAAATTTTTCCTTCATTTCTTTTCTGAATTTTACAAGTTTTTCCTTGATTTCAGGATATTTCAGAGCCAGAACCTGTACAGACAGCATAGCCGCATTATATGAATTGTCTATTCCTACTGTTGCAACTGGAATTGATTTTGGCATCTGCACAATTGAATAAAGTGCATCAAGTCCTCCTATTGCTCCGTTTAAAGGTACTCCCACCACAGGCAGCACCGTTTTTGAAGCTATAACCCCTGGAAGATGGGCAGCCAGTCCTGCTCCCGCTATTATCACTTCAGCTCCTCTTTTTTCCACATCTGCAAGCACTTCCTCCAATTTTTCAGGAACTCTATGGGCAGAAAGTACATATGCTTCGTATTCTATTCCAAATTCCTTAAGACAGTTTGCAGCTCCTTTCATTTTTTCCGTATCTGATTTACTTCCAAAAAATATTGCTACTTTCATTCTTTTCATTCCTCCTGTTTTCTCTTTTTATTGCTTTTTCACTTTATATTTTCGGATATTTTAAATTTTAAAGGAAAAATTTTACTCCATTTTTGAATATATTCTGATCTTTGTTTCCATATATATTTTTATACAGGTTCTTTCCTGTTCTTTCTGAATGTGCCATTTTTCCAAAGATTCTTCCTTTATGTGCAAGCATTCCTTCTATTGCGTAGTAGGAACCGTTAGGATTAAACTGCGAATCCATACTTGAATTACCTTCAAAGTCTACATATTTTGTAGCTATCTGGTTATTTTTATATAATTTTTTATATTCTTCCTCTGTAATGACAATTCTTCCTTCCCCATGTGACATTGGAATGGCGTGTATATCTCCTTCATTCATTCCCATAAGCCACGGTGAATTATTTGAAATAATTTTAGTCATTACTATTTTCGACATATGTTTATTTATATTATTAAATGTCAATGTAGGTGAATCTTCATTTAGCTCCCTTACTTCACCATATGGTAGAAGTCCTGATTTTATAAGAGCCTGGAATCCATTACATATACCCAGTATCAGTCCATCCCTCTTAAGAAGTTTATCAATAGCTTCTTTTACTCTTCCATTTTTCAGAACAGCAACCATAAATTTTGCAGATCCGTCAGGTTCGTCTCCTGCACTGAATCCTCCTGGAAGCATAAGTATCTGTGAATTTTCTATTTCCTTAACAAATCCATCTATTGAATTTAATATATTTTCGTGTGTCAGGTTGTTAAATACTCCTATTTTAGCAATTCCACCTTCCCTGTTAAAAGCTCTTTCCAGGTCATATTCACAGTTTGTTCCAGGGAATACAGGTATAAATACTCTCGGTTTTGCTATACTGTTTGAAAAACTGCTTATTACATTTTCCCTTTCAATTAATTCTGATTTTTTATATTTAGTTCCATTGCAATGAGGCAGTAGATGACAATTTTCTATTTCTTTTCTTGTTGGGAATATTTTTTCCAGAGGTTTTTCCCATTCTTCTATAAGTTCATCAAGATTAATTTCAAATTTATTATCAATTACTATTTTCTCTTCCGTAATTACATTTCCAAGAAGAACTGCGTTTTCATAATCAAATTTTTCAGCTGTTTCAACTATGAAAGTTCCATATTCCGCCTTAAACCATTCATTTTCCCCTATTATTCCATCAGATTTTATATTTGCACCCAGTTTATTTCCAAAAGCCATTTTTGCTACCGCTTCAGATAAACCACCATTTTTTATTGCTGCTGCCGATACAATCTTTTTATTTTTAATATTTTCAGTTATAAAATCAAAGTTTTTCTTTAATTCCTTCAGGTCAGGCAAATCGTTTTCATCATAAGCTGTCCTTACAAGATAGATATTATTTCCTGCCTTCTTAAATTCAGGTGAAATTACATTTTCAGCAGTTGTCATACTTACTGCAAATGAAACCAGAGTAGGCGGTACAGATATATCATTGAAGGTTCCGCTCATGGAATCCTTACCTCCTATTGAAGGCAGTCCAAATTCCTTCTGGATATGGAATGCTCCCAATAATGCTGATAAAGGTCTTCCCCATTTTTTTGAATCCTTACCTAATCTTTCGAAATATTCCTGGAAAGTAAATCTTATATTTTTATAATTTCCACCGGCCGCAACTACTTTAGCTATGGATTCTATTACAGCATATGCTCCTCCATGGAATGTAGACTGTTTTGCCACGAAAGGATTATATCCGTAACCTACCATTGAAGCCACATCTGTTTCAGCATTTTCAACAGAAACCTTCTGTACAGAAACATCTGCAGGTGTAAGCTGATATTTTCCTCCATAAGGCATCAGAACAGTTGTTGAACCGATTGATGAATCAAATGTTTCCATAAGTCCTCTTTGTGAACATACATTTAAGTCTTTAAGATTATTGATAAATCTTTCCTTGAAATCTGCTCCGTCAATTTTTCTTTCCAGATTCAGTTTTCCTGTTTTTTCTATTTCTATGTTTATATTTGATTTTGCACCGTTTGTATTAAGAAATTCCCTTGAAATATCTGCTATGACTTCATTTCTATATTTCATTACAAGTCTTCCTGTATCATTTACTTCAGCCACTTTATATGCTTCCAGATTTTCTTCTTCAGCAAGTTTTATAAATTTCCCTACATTTTCCTCTGCCACAACTACCGCCATTCTCTCCTGTGACTCTGAAATGGCAAGTTCAGTACCTGTAAGACCAACATATTTTACTCTTACCTTGTCTAGATCTATTTCAAGCCCGTCAGCAAGTTCCCCTATCGCTACGGAAACTCCTCCTGCCCCGAAATCATTACATTTCTTTATAAGCTGTGTAACTTCCTTATTTCTAAACAGTCTCTGAATTTTTCTTTCAGTTACTGCATTTCCCTTCTGAACTTCAGCACTGCATTTTTCAGATGATTCTGTAGTATGTTCCTTTGAGGATCCTGTTGCTCCACCGATACCGTCTCTTCCTGTTCTTCCTCCCAGAAGAATAACTACATCTCCTTTTTCAGGTTTTTCCCTTATAATATTTTCAGCAGGTGCAGCTCCAACTACAAGTCCCAGTTCCAGCCTTTTAGCCTTGTATCCTTCATCGTATATTTCATTTACATAAGTTGTTGCCAATCCTATCTGATTTCCATATGAGGAATATCCATGTGCAGCCTTCTGAGTGATTACCCTCTGAGGTAGTTTCCCTTTAAGAGTGTCATTCAGTTTTTCAGTCGGATCTCCAGAACCGCTTATTCTGACTGCCTGATACACAAATGTTCTTCCTGATAACGGATCCCTTATGGCACCACCAATACATGTTGATGCTCCTCCAAATGGCTCTATTTCTGTAGGGTGGTTATGAGTTTCATTCTTAAACTGTAAAATCCACTTCTCTGTTTTTCCTTTTACAGGTACATCAATGTAAATTGAACATGCATTTATTTCATCTGAAACTTCCAGATCAGGAAGTTCTCCCTTCTTTCTCTGTTCCTTTCCAAATACTGTTGCCAAATCCATTAATGTCATAGGCTTTTTCCCAAGCTTTTCCCCATGCACATATTCCCTACTTTTTACATATTCTCCAAGAGTTTTTTCTATTATATCCCTATACTCTTCATTTTCTATTTTTACATCATCTATTATTGTTTCAAAGGTAGTATGTCTGCAGTGGTCAGACCAGTATGTATCAAGAACTCTTATTTCAGTTTCAGTTGGATTTCTTTTTTCCTCGTTTTTAAAATATTCCTGAATAAAGAGCAGGTCATTTGCAGTCATTGCAAGTTCAAGATTATTTCTCATATCTGCTATTTCTTCAGAAGTTTTATTTATAAAGTTTTCATAAACCGGAACTTTTTCCGTATTTTCCTGTTCCGGATTTTCTTCAAGTATATTTAAATTTTTCTCCCTCATTTCAACTTCATTTATATAGTATTTTTTTATTTTAGCCAGTTCTTCAGGAGTTATATTTCCGTATAGGACTATCAGTTTTCCGCTTTTTACATTAAAATTTTCATTATCTGCCAGAAGATCTATACATTGAACTGCCGAATCAGCCCTCTGGTCATACTGACCAGGTATAAACTCAACTGCGAAATGTTTGTTTTCCTTATTTTCTACTGCAGAAAATACTTCTTCCAATGAATTATAAACTTTATCCACATTTACTTCGGAAAAAACAATTTTTTCCATTTTTTCCAGCTCTTCCTTGCTTAAATTAAAAACATCATAGATGTTTAATATTCTTAGGAAATCGAGTGATTCAATCCCTACATTTTCCCTCAGATCATTCATCAGATTCTGTGCTTCCACTCTGAAATCTTCTTTTTTTTCCACAAAGATTCTATAATTCATTTTCTCCTCCTAATGTATATTTCAATTGATTTAATGATAAAACTAATGTAATAAAAAATCTAAGTATGGGCATACTTAGATTTCGGGTATATTCAGATTTATATCTGAAAAATACTTTTTTTGGGTCATAAAAAACTGACAGGACAAAAAATCATGTCTAAACATTGTTATTTTTAAACTGATAGATAGCAAGCTTTTCATTATTCCTCCCAAAAAAATTATTTTATAACTTTTCCTTATATAACAAAAAAATCTGATTTCATTGCACTACAAAAGCAAAATAATCAGATTATAATTCTATTTATCTCACTTATAGTTAGCAATTTATGGTTGCCTGTAGAAACAATTCGCCTTATTCGAAAAATATATAAGTTACATTTTATTTTGTATATAAAGTATATCAGATATTCATTTATTTTTCAAGAATTAATCTGATTAAATTTCCTTCTGCTTTATCAATCCTGTCCTATATGATATTAACAGCTTCTTCAGGTCATCTATCTGTCTCTGAAGTTCCTTTCCTATGTCAGTGTCTTTTACCTTGGTTATTTCACGGATTTCATCAAAAACTACTGTTGATGAAAGAATATCTGCCCCTTCCTTTATGGCTTTTTCCTGAGATTCAAAAGGTGCAAGGGAAATAATTTTTATTCCGTAGGAATTATAAACCAGCGTATATCCGGCTATTCCGGTAGTTTTACGATATGCCTTGGAAAATCCTCCGTCAATCATGAAAAGTTTTCCGTCAGCCTTTACCGGTGATTCCCCTTCCTTTACTTTTACAGGAACATGACCATTTATTATGTGGGAAGTTTCCGGATTCAGTCCAAATTCCCTTAAAATCATTTCACATTTTTCTTTTTTATTAATAAACTGATAGTAAGGATTCTTATTTTCCTTATGAATTTTTTTATCATCTATAAAGTATCTTTCAAAAGTCCTCATTACATCCTTCCCAAATAGCGGGGAATTTTTTCCGCACCAGAGATACCATAGGAAATCCCTGTTTCTTTTATCCTTTTCATTATTTTCCCAGTTAAAGAAACTTTCCCTTATTATTGCCTCTATCTTGTCAAAATAAGACTTTCCTTTATAATTTATTCCATCTATGTTTACTTCAACAAGTTCCCCTTCGCTGTTAAGAGGAATACATCCATGATATAGCAGGTTTGAGTTGCATTTTAAATACATGGAACCTTTATTCAGTAAAAATTTCAAATGTCTCTGTAGCTTTTCACTATTCATAAATGAATGTTTCAATTTATTCAGGAGGGTAACTTCCTCCTTTGTAAGTTCCAAAGGATTATCAGGATTTACAGTAGGAAAATGAGTGTCATTCAGCTGATATTCCTTTCCTCCTATTGTCACTGTCCCCTTGTGGTAGTTTATATTTTTCAGAAGTTCCTTGTCTTCCATTTCAAATTGGGGATTCCGTTCCGCAAATATTCCTTCCACCTTAAACTGTATTATGGAAATTGCTTTATGCATCTGGGCTATAAGATCGTTATCTACTCCTTCCCTTGGTCTGAAACTTTTACACGGATCCTTTCCATAATGCTTCATTGCAAAAGTTGCAAGGGGTAAAAGATTTATCCCGTATGCTTCTTCCAGAATATCGTGGTTGTTGTATCTCGAACATATTCTTATAACATTTGCTATACATGCCTTATTTCCAATTCCTGCTCCTATCCATAATAAATCGTGGTTTCCCCACTGGATGTCTACATTATGGTACTCCTGCAGGCAGTCCATAATAAGATGAGGTGCAGGTCCCCTGTCATAAATGTCCCCCACAACATGCAGCCTGTCAATGGCAAGGCGACGTATCAGTTCCCCCATTGCCTTCATAAAAGCTTTTGTATATTTTATTGAAATTATGGTGTCAATAATTGCATCAACATAGTCTTTCTTGCTTTCATCTTCATTTCTTTCGTATAAAAGTTCCTGAATAATATACTCAAAATCTTTTGGCATCGCTTTTCTCACCTTTGATCTTGTATATTTTACCGATACCTTCTTACACACCTTTACAAGTCTGTATATATTTTTTCTTGACCATTCATCCATATTCTTATTTTTCTTTTCCTCAAGGTCATATTTTGCTTCAGGATAGTAAATCAGTGTAGCCAGCTCCTTCTTTTCACCTTCTTCCAATGTTTCTCCAAATATATCTTCTATTTTCTGTCTTATGCTTCCTGAACCGTTTCTAAGCACATGTGTAAAAGCCTCATACTCACCATGCACATCTGAAAGAAAATGCTCCGTTCCCTTTGGAAGATTCAGTATCGCCTCCAGATTAATAATCTCCGTAGAAGTTTCTGCAATGTTTCTAAAATTTTTAGACAGTAATTCCAAATATTTTAACTCTGACATATTCTACCTCACTTATGATTTATTTTCTATATCCAAAAAATTTTAAATTATCCAGATAACATTTTTACTGACCTGTAAAACAAAACAGGACTGCTTTAAAACTAAAGTTCATATTTCATGACACACTAAAATAGCTTGCTTTCAATAGCTTTCCCCATTTTATTTTTGTCATTTCATAACTTTTAATTTTAAAACAGCCCCATTTTAATCCTGTTAATATTTATTTCTATATCTTTTTATATATACTATACTCTATTTTCCAAAACTCTTTCTGCAATATTTCTAGTATGATCTGCTATTCTTGTAAAGTGCAGCACCAGATCAACAAAAGATAATCCTGCTTTTATTTCACAAGTCTGCTCACTTAATCTCTTTATATGATTCTTTCTTATTTTCTTTTCCTTTTCTCTTTCCTTATTATGTAAATCTATAACTTCCACTGCCTTATCAATGCTTGATTCCTTTAAGGCCACTGTTGCAGTTTCAATCATATTTTCCACTATTTCTTCAAGTTCCTTTATTTCTGCATAAGCCGTATCAGAAAACTTGAATTTCTTGCTTATTCCATATTTTACATCTTTTACGATACCGTGGGCGTGATCTCCTACCCTTTCAATATCTCTACACAAATCAAGGTAAGTGGCTATTTCTTCCCCTTCCTTTTCTCCAAAATCCTGTTTGGATAGAAGTGCCAGATATTTTGTTATTTCCTGATCAACTGTATTTATTTTTTCTTCCCTTTTTTCAACTTTCTCAAATAACTTTTCATCTCTTTCAAAGAAGTAGGAAACTGAAGTTCTAAAATTTTTCAATGCAAATCCTGTCATTGTAAGCAGCTCCTGCTTTACCTGTCCTAAGGCAATAACCGGTGCAGTTATCAGTGCCGGATCAAGAGTTGTCTTATATGCTTCTTCCTCATCTTCTTTTTTATCTTTAATTATTTTAACAACCAGATATTCCAGAACTCCTATAAAAGGAAATAAAAGAACTGTTGTCATCATATTAAAGGATCCATGGGCAAATGCTATTGCCATTTTAGGATTCAAATGAAGAATCTGCTCCATTTTTCCAACAAACATTGAAAATGGAGTCAAAAATATTAGGAATATGACTGTTCCAATGACATTGAACATTACATGCGAAGCCGCAAGCCTTTTGGCTGAAGTATTTGAACCTATAACAGCTATTATTGCTGTTATCGTTGTCCCTATATTATCTCCAAATAATACAGGTAAAGCGGCTTTTAATGGTATAAGCCCTTCCTGATATATGTTCTGAAGTATACTTATTGTCGCACTTGAAGCCTGTACAAGCACTGTTATCGTTGTCCCTATAAAAACACCTAGAATTGGACTTCCGCTCAGACTTACCATTACATCTTTAAATGCAGGCAAGTATTTCAGAGGTGCCATTGCTCCCGACATAAGTGTCAGGGAAAAGAATACTCCTCCAAATCCAAATAAAATACGTCCCACATTATTTACCTTTTCAATTTTCACGAAAAACAGACAGAAGGCTCCGATAAATAATATCGGCAATGCATATGCAGAAATATTGAACCCGATTATAAATGTTGTTATTGTCGTTCCAATATTTGCTCCCATTATAATTCCTATAGCCTGTCTTAATGTAAGTAATCCTGCCCCTACAAGACCTATAGTTATAACAGAAGTTCCTGAACTTGACTGTATCAGTGCAGTTACAAAAATTCCTACAAGGACTCCTAAAAAAGGAGAAGTCGTATACTTATCCAGAATGTATTTCAGTCTATCCCCGGCAGCAATTTGTAACCCGTCCCCCATGTACTTGATACAGAATAAAAACAGACCTAATCCTCCAAGAAATGTGAAGGCCATCTGTTGAAAATTAATTGTGTTTAACGCCGTTTCCATATCGTTTTTTTCTCCACTTCTTTTTATTTTATGATTTCTAAAATATATGGAAATCATAATTCGCACTTATGATACATCATATCAAAGAAAATATCAAGTTTTTTTTATAAAATTTCTAAATTATTCTCCCCTGTTTTTAACATCTTCTTCAATTTCATTCTTCCATGAATTATTAAGTTGATATCCACCTCTTATTTCCTTAATTGCTTCATTTAAGACTTCATAATTTTTTGCTGTCCCTTTTTTGTCTGATTTAAAACGTACAGCCCTCGAAGAGTCTATTCCTATGTCTTTTGCGGCTCCAATTGCATCAATATTCGCCCCTAAAAACAGGAATTCCCAGTTATTTTTTTCTTTTCTTTCTTCAATTAATTTTTTTATCTGATCTGCCCTGTACTCACGGCTTGCATTTTCCATTCCGTCAGTTATTATCACAAACAGAACCTTATCTTTAATTTCTTTTTTATCCTGATTTGCCTTTACCTGTATTACAGTTTTTCCTATCGCATCAAGTAAAGCTGTACTTCCCCTCACATAATATTCCTCTTCTGTCATGGGAGATACTTTTTCAATAGGAACCTGATTATAAAGCAGTTCATACTGGTCATCAAACAGAACTGTTGTTACAGAAACTTTCCCTGTTTTTTCCTTTTTCTGTTTTGAAAGCATTGAGTTATATCCTCCAATAGTATCTGATTCAAGGCCACCCATTGAACCGCTTCTGTCAAGGATAAAAACCAGTTCCACATCTTTAGGTTTATTATTTTTATTTTTTTGATCTGTTTTAGATGGAGCCTTCGCAAATGCCGATACTGACATCAACATAAGTGCTACTGTTAAAATCTTTTTCATTAAATCACATCCTTTAATATTTTTTTATATTTAAATCAAAATATTTAAATCAAATAAATATTTTCAAATTTCGTATAGCTTCGATTTTCACAAATTTTTCATGAAAATATCCAATTACTGTTGAAAATAACAATAAACTTACAACAGTTCCCTCCCTTATTACTAAAGGATAAGAAAACAGCAATGTTATCAGAAGGGAAACTGATACTGAAATTATATCTATGAGCCTTCTGACTTTAGAAAATTTTATATTTTTCATATTTGCAATTTCAAGGCAGAATGCCTCAACTGGAAAACTCATTGTGTCCAGTGCCAATATAAATGCCACTGAAATCCCCCCTATAAATACTCCGCACACCAGATACATTACTGAAATAAAATAGTTACCAACTTCCATTTTATCAAAAATATTATATGTGAAAAAATTTATTACAATCCCTATGGATGAAACAGCAATTAACTGAAAAACATATTTTACTATAAATTTACCCTTTGTCAGAACAATGTAGAGAAATAAGAAAAGCAAATTTAATATTATTGTCATTGTTCCTATTTTCATTTGAAACAGATTGGACAGACTGTAATTTAGAGCATTAAAACTGCTTATTCCTATGGCTCCCTCTATCGACATGCTTGTTCCTAGACCTGTGAGTATAAACGCCATTAATGATAACGCTAAATTACATAAAAACTTTTTCAGGTTCATCAGTTTCTCCTTTCCTGTTTTCAAATTTACTTTATGTTAATATTATAAACCAAAAAAAGTTATTTCACAAGCTTAAAATTTTTTCTTTTAATTACTTTTTGAATATATCTCTTTTCTATTTGTCATTCACCTCTTTTTTTGATATAATGTATCGAATAATTAATTTAAAGGAGGGAATTTTTTTGATTTCAACAAGTAATTTATCAGTCCAGTTTGGAGGAAGAAAACTTTTTGATGAAGTGGACATAAAATTTACACCAGGTAACTGTTACGGAATAATAGGGCCTAACGGTGCAGGAAAATCAACATTTTTAAAAATACTTACAGGAGAAGCTGAATCTACTTCAGGAGAAGTAATCATTGATAAAAATAAAAGACTGTCATTCCTAAAACAAGATCACTTTGCATACGAAGATGAGCAGGTTTTAAATGTGGTAATGATGGGACATACAAAACTTTACGATATTATGATGAAGAAAAATGAGCTCTATTCAAAAACTGAATTTACAGAAGAAGATGGGGAGCTGGCAGCAGAACTTGAAGGAGAATTTGCTGAACTTGATGGTTGGGAAGCTGAAACTAATGCTGAAAAATTTCTTATCGGTCTTGGTATCGGTGCTGAGCTGCACCACAAACTTATGAAGGAACTTACAGAACCTGAAAAGGTAAAAGTCCTTCTTGCACAGGCAATATTTGGAAATCCCGACATACTTCTACTTGATGAGCCTACAAACGGACTTGACCTTAAAGCTGTAAGATGGCTGGAAGAATTTTTAATGAATCTTGAAAATACTACTGTACTTGTTGTATCACATGATAGACACTTTTTAAATAAGGTATGTACACATATTGCAGACATTGACTATGGAAAAATTAAAATGTTTGTAGGAAACTACGACTTCTGGTATGAATCAAACCAGTTAATGCAGGATCTTATAAGAAACCAGAATAAAAAACTTGAACAGAAAAGAAAAGAACTTCAGGACTTCATTGCACGTTTCTCTGCAAATGCTTCAAAATCAAAGCAGGCTACAAGCCGTAAGAAACAGCTTGAAAAACTTCAATTTGAAGATATGCAGGTTTCAAACAGAAAATATCCTTATATAGAGTTTAAACCTGAAAGAGAAGCCGGAAACAACATGCTTAAAGTGGAAAATCTTTCAAAAACAATAGATGGAGAAAAAGTTCTTAATAATATTTCATTTACTGTAAATACAGGAGATAAGGTTGTTATCCTTTCAAATAACGACATTGCTAAAACTACTCTTTTCCAAATATTGGCAGGAGAAATGGAACCTGATTCAGGAAGCTATGAATGGGGAATGACTACTTCCCAGAGCTACTTCCCAAAAGATAATTCAAAATACTTTGAAAATGTGGACTTATCTCTTATAGACTGGATGAGACAGTTTTCTACTGACCAGCATGAAGAATATGTAAGAGGATTTCTTGGAAGAATGCTTTTTTCAGGTGAAGAAGCTAGAAAAATGGCAAAAGTTCTTTCAGGAGGAGAAAAAGTAAGATGTATGCTTTCAAAAATGATGCTTTCAGGAGCAAATGTACTTCTTCTTGATAACCCTACTGACCATCTTGACCTTGAATCCATTACTTCTCTAAATAAATCTCTTATAAGATTCCCTGGAACAGTTTTATTTACCACTCATGACCATGAATTTATTCAAACTGTGGCAAATAAAATAATTGAAATTACTCCAAACGGAATACTTGAAAAAGAAATGGAATATGACGACTATATAAATGATGAAAATGTACAGCAGAGACTTTCTGAACTATATGGAAAATAAAAAATGACATTTTAAAATCTTAAGGAACTGTCTCAAAATAGTAAAACTATAAATACAATATACAAAACTATATTTTTTTCATTCACTAAAATTTTACTTATATAAAACAGTCATTCATTAAGGAAAAGTCAAAAACTTGCCTAAAGGCTCAGACAGATGACTTTTCCTAAATTCATTTCCTGTTTTACATTGTAAAATTCTAGATAATCCAAAAATATAGTTTTTTTAGATTACTTTTCAAGCTTTCTTTCTGAGACAATCCCTATAAGATAACAAAATGTCATTTTTTTACTAAAGTTTTTAAAAACTTCTTATTTTATTTTCAATACCTTCCTGAGTTGCAGCTTGCACTATTATAAATGTGTGATCCAGCATTCTATAAACTTCTATCGTTTTCTTGTCATTATACAATAAAAGAGCTGTTTCCGTCTCCATTTTTTTCATTTTTTCCTTCGATAATTTACTCTGATTTTTTGAATATGCCTTCACAATTTTTTTATGTTCTTCTTCTGTAGTCTGCGAATCAAAAATTGCCGAAACAAGTCTGTTATCAACATAATTAAAACTTGTCAGATTTCTTGGTATCCCCAGCGGATCTTCCACTCCTGAATAATAATAAACTGCATATTTCCCATTGTCATGAGAATTTGATAATGGTGTTTTTGAAACTGACCTGCTAAATTCTTCCTTGGTCATTCCAAATTTTATCCTGTCTGTTATTCTTTCCCCAAAACTTTTTTCAAAGGAATTCCCAAATACAAATGATGAAAATATCATCATAATTAATAATATTGTCTTTTTCATTATTTAATCACTCTCCTGTATGAATTTATATTTATTATACAATATTAAACTGAAAGCAAACTGAAAATTTATAATAATATTTAGCAAGAATTATAAAAAAATAAGGCATTGAAAATCAATACCTTATCAATTAATAGTTTTTGTTAAATTACTGAGAAACAACGTTTGTTGCTTGAGGTCCTTTTGGTCCTTCTTCTACATCAAAACTTACTTCTTCCCCTTCATTAACTGATTTGAATCCTTCTTTATTGATTTTAGAGAAATGTAAGAAATAATCATTTCCATCTTCTCCTGAAATAAATCCAAATCCTTTTTTGTCGTTAAACCATTTTACTTTACCTAACAAAGTGCTACCTCCTAAAATTTTACACCTCAAACAACTTGTTACAAATTACTTTTGAATATTTTGCTCCATTTACTTGCTCTTGGTTTTCTGTATATATTATACCACATTTTTTCAAAATTCAAAGTTTTTTTTTTAACTATATTTCTCATATCTGAAAAAACCTAGTATTATTAGTATTTTCAGACATTCATATTTTTTCATTTTTTATAATATAAATAGAATATATACATTATTGAGAAATATATATAATTGTATTGTAAAATATTTTAAAACATATATTGAATTTATGGACAAAATAGTATATTATATTAAGGTATATTTTTGGGGTATAGGTTCCCATTTAAACCTAAATTTTAAAAAAGGAGAAGATAATACAGTAATTAGTATTATCAATAATTAACATGGCATTAATAATACAAAAATATGGAGGAACTTCTGTAGCAGATGCTGTAAGGGTAAAAGAAGTTGCCAAAAGAGTTTTGAAATATAAAAATGAAGGGCACGATGTCATTGTCGTAGTTTCAGCACCGGCAGGTACAACTGATTCTTTAATAAGACGTGCATATGAACTTTCTGAAACACCTAGCAAAAGAGAGCTTGATATGCTTCTAACATCCGGGGAACAGATTTCAATCGCATCTTTGGCAATTGCTATAGAAGATCTTGGTAAAAAAGCTGTTTCATTGAATGCTTTTCAGGTTGATTTTAAAACTACCGACGAACATACTAAAGCTACTATACTTGATATTAACACAGATATTATTAGAGAAAAACTTTCTGAAGGAAACGTTGTAGTTTTTGCAGGTTTTCAAGGAATTACAGAAAACAATGAAATTACCACTCTTGGAAGAGGAGGTTCAGACACTACTGCCGTTGCACTGGGAGCAGCGTTAAAAGCTGATGAAGTGGAAATATACACTGATGTAGACGGAGTTTATACTGCCGATCCTAGAGTTGTAAAAAATCCAAAGAAACTTAATACAATTTCTTATCAGGAAATGCTTGAAATGGCAGCTTCCGGAGCTAAGGTGTTACACCCAAGGGCAGTAGAAATTGCAGCAAGATATGGAATAAAAATTCACTTAAGATCATCATTTGATGATTCAACTGGAACTATAGTTAAAGAAAAAGGAGACGAATCAATGGAACAAGTTAAAATTATAGGAATTACATCAACAAAAAATGAAGGGAAAATTACTCTTTCCGGAGTACCTGATAAACCAGGAATCGCCGCTAAAGTTTTTTCAAAACTTGCAAAAGCTAAAATAAATACAGATATTATCCTTCAAAGTTCAAGCGTTACTAAAGAGTTTAATAACATCTCATATACTGTAAGTATTGATGATTTAAAGGAAGCTGTGGAAATTTCTCAGGAACTGAAGGAAGAATTAGGAGCTGAAGGTGTTTCATACGATGCAAATATAGCTAAAATTTCTGCTATTGGAATAGGATTGAAAACTCATTATGAAACAACTGCAGAAATATTTGATACACTTGCTGAAAATGGTATTAACATAGATATGATTTCATGTTCTGAAATAAATGTTTCATGTATAATAAAAGAAGAAGATGTAAATAAAGCTGTAAGAGCACTTCACGAAAAGTTTATTGAAGAAAATTAAAAAATTCAAGTTTAGGAGGTCTATATGAAAATAGGAATAATAGGATTGGGGACAGTTGGTGAAGGTGTCTTAAAGGTTTTAACTAAAGAAAAACATAGTATTTTTGAAAAATCTCAGGCTGATATTGAAGTAAAATATGCCTGTGACTTAAATATAACTAGGGATTTTTCCTTTGAATTTGACAAGTCAATTCTTATTGACGATTATAAGAAAATATTGGAAGATTCTGAAATTAAACTTGTTGTTGAACTGATAGGTGGAGAAACACTCGCAAAAGATATTATTATCCAGGCATTTAAATCTAAAAAAAGTGTTGTTACTGCAAATAAAGCCCTAATTGCTAAACATGGTGTGGAATTATTTCAGATAGCTAAAGAAAATGGTGTTTCATTCTTATTTGAAGCTGCTGTTGGTGGAGGAATTCCTATAGTTACACCTTTAATGGAAAGTTTAGTTGCAAATACTGTAACTGAAATAAAAGGTATTATGAATGGTACTTCAAATTACATACTTACAAAAATGAAAGAAGAAAATCTATCTTTTGATGAAGCTCTTTCAATTGCATCGGCAAAAGGATATGCAGAAGCTGATCCAACTTATGATGTTGATGGAATAGATGCAGGACACAAAATAAACATTCTTGCATCACTTGCTTATGGTGGTTCTATTAAATTCAAGGATATGCAAATTTCAGGAATCAGGGAAATCAACACACTTGATATTTTCTCAGCAAATCAGTTAAATTCTACAATAAAGCTGATTGCAAGCTCAAAACTGGTTTCAGAAGATTCTGCACAAATTTCTGTAGAGCCGGTTATTATTTCAAACAATGAAATACTTGCAAAAGTAGATGATGTTTACAATGCAATTGAAACAATTGGTTCATATACAGGAAGAACTTTATTCTATGGAAAAGGTGCAGGAATGGATCCTACAGCATCTGCCGTTGTTGCTGATATTGTAAAAATAGCTACAAGAAATCATATTGAATCTGACTACTTCTTTAATTCTACAAAAATAATCAATATAATAGATTCAAATGCTGTAAAGGATAATTATTATATAAGAGTTTCTAATGATTTCAATATAGAAAAATCACCTTTTGAAATTTATAACAAAATTGATAATTTCTTTATCATTTTAGCTGAAAATATTTCAAGAAATGAAATAAATGAGTATTTAAAAGATGCACAGGAAAAACTTGTATTAAAAATAATTAAGTAATTGAATAATTTAAAAAGCCCTGAATTTTCAGGGCTTTTTCTTATATATTCAAAATTTTCTCTCCAAAAAACATTGAATACTTTCAAATTTAATTTTTAATTAGTTAGCTTGTGATATAGCTTCTACTGGACATACACCTTCGCATGCTCCACAATCAATACAAGTTGCCGCATCGATTTCATATTTTCCTTCTGCTTCAGAAATTGCTTCTACTGGACAAACTCCTTCACATGCTCCACAAGCTATACAAGTTTCTTTTTCTATTGAAAATGCCATAATATATTCCTCCCAAGTTTTTATTTTTTATTTTCTTTTCTTGATAATAAAATACCATTTTTTTTGTTATAAGTCAATAAAAAATATTCATTTGAAAGTCATAATTTACAGTACTTTGAATAGTTTTTATTTTGAAAGATTAAACGTTTTTTGTTTTGGTTATGGAAATAAAAAATATTTTGAATATAAAATAATGTTATTTTTTTGACAATTCTGTTATCTTTACAAATTGTATGTACATATTGAAAACTCTACTTTTTTTAAGGATTATTTTTTAAATATAACCGCTTCATAAGGTTTTAAAATAAATTTTTCATTTTTAATTTCAGGTGCTGTTTCATAGTTTGATAATAAAATTTTAGCACTTTCCAGTTGTGTAATTCCATTAGATTCCAATTCAAATTCTACTTCTTTTCCATAAAAATTACTTATTATAATTAATTCTCCATTTTCTCCAGCACGTTTATAAGCATATACATTTTTATTTTCCAAATCAATGTCTTCATACTTTCCAGTCACTATAAGTTCTTCATTTCTTCTTAAATCAATTAATTTTTTATAATGATAGAACACTGAATTTTTATCTTTTAAAGACGCTTCAGCATTAATTGTCTTATAATTCTCAGGCACCCCGATCCATGGAGTTCCAGTTGTAAATCCTGCATTTTCAGAATCATTCCATTGAACAGGGGTTCTGGAATTATCTCTGGATTTCTGCATTAAAATTTCAATGGCTTCTTCTTCAGAACAGCCTTTATCCAATAAAATTTTATAATTATTAGTTGACTCAACATCACGATATTTCTCAATATTATCAAAATATGGATTTGTCATTCCAAATTCTTCCCCCTGATAAATATAAGGAGTTCCTTGCAGTCCATGAAGAACTGTGGCAAGCATTTTAGCCGACTCATTATGATATTCCTTATCATTTCCAAATCTTGACAATGCCCTAGGCTGATCGTGATTATTCCAGAAAGTTGCATTCCATCCGTTTCCTTCATACATTCCAATTTGCCATTTAGAGAATATTCTTTTTAACTCCACAAAATCAAAGGGGGCTTTTGCCCATTTTTCTCCATTTGGATAGTCAACTTTCAAATGATGGAATGAAAATGTCATTGATAATTCCTTTTCATCAGGATTAGAATATTTTATACAGTTATCAATGCTTGTAGATGACATTTCTCCAACTGTAATAAGTTCTCCGCCACCAAACGCCTCTCTATTCATTTCCTTTAAAAATTCATGTATTCTAGGTCCATCTGTGTAAAATCTTCTTCCGTCAGGAACAAATCTCGTATCACTTCCGTCATCATTTAAAAATCTCTGGTCTTTTGATATAAGATTTATAACATCCAGCCTAAAGCCGTCCACTCCTTTATTCAGCCAGAATCTTATCATTTCATATACTTTCTTTCTCACATTTTCATTTTCCCAGTTTAAGTCAGCTTGAGTTACGTCGAACAAGTGTAAGTAGTATTGCCCCCTTTTTTCTGAATATTGCCAGGCATTTCCTCCAAATTTTGATTGCCAGTTTGTAGGCTCTTTCCCGTCAACTGCATCTTTCCATATATAGAAGTCCTTATATTCAGGATCTCCTGCTTCAGACTTTTTAAACCATTCATTTTCAGTGGAAGAATGATTGACAACAATATCCATAACTATTTTCAATCCTCTTTTATGGGCTTCAGCCAGCATTTCTTCAAAATCTTCCATTGTTCCATAATTAGGATCAATGTCGTAGTAATCACTTATATCATATCCATTGTCGTTTTGTGGAGATTTATACATTGGAGTAATCCATAGGACTTCCACTCCAAGTTCCTTCAGATAATCAAGTTTT
>NZ_KI272867.1:116170-143862 GCF_000469505.1 Leptotrichia sp. oral taxon 215 str. W9775
CCACTCCAAGTTCCTTCAGATAATCAAGTTTTTCAATAATTCCCCTTATATCCCCTTCTCCACTTCCAGTTGTGTCATTAAAACTTTTTGGATAAATTTGATAAACTACTGATTTATGCCACCACTTCTGTTCAAATTTTTTTTTCATACATCTTCCACCTTCCAGTTTTATATAGTTATCTTTTTATTTAAAATTTTTTTTTTAAATTATATCTTAACAAGCTCAAATTCTTCACATAAAACTTCCATATCTTCGTTAAAGTTTCCTTCTGATTCTTCCTCAAAAAACTTTATATGTACTTTTCTCCAGTAATCAAGGGACTTATCTCCCTCTCCTTCCATAAAGGCATGTTTTTCAGATACTTCTTTAAATGGAACTGAATAAACTCTTGTATTTCTTGTGACGCATACTTCATTTCCTTTGCTATCCAGTATTATATTTAAATCACCTTTTTCAGGAATTCTTTCATTATCAGGATCGTATAAAGCAAGCAATGAAGTTGTTGCCTTTTTCTCACCTTTCGCTACAAGCTGTGCAAGTTCATCTTCCATTTCCGGAGTATTTCCAAAAGAATACCTTTCAATATGAGTATTTTCCCTCTCCTCTTTACTTAAAGAATTCAGATATGTTTCAATTATCTGATTTATATCCATATTTCCACCTCCCTCTTCATTAAAACAACTATTTGACAGAATAGTCATCATAGTCCCAATATTCATCTGAACTTGTACAAATTTCAGAAATAGTATATTTTACACTGTCAACAATTCTTATAGAAGTCAGATATGGTTCTTTTTCTGAATATTCAAGTTCAATTCCGTCATTTTCCACTCTAAATCCTTCATTTGCATTTTCTCCCATGTGGTCAGGCAGATATTTGTTTATATAGCCTAATGACTTTTCACTCTGACCATCTTCTCCTATTACCACCCTGGAATAAGTTCCATTTACATTGCTGACTTTAAAACTTTTATTATTCAGTTCCACTACCTGAAAATAAAGTTTAAATCCCTTCAGTTTTTCTATTTCTTTCTTTGTCTTTTCGTTATAGAATATTCCATTTTTATAAATAATGTTTGCCGTTTCATCTTTCGTATCAGTGCCGTTTCCATAAAATTCCAGTCTGTAACTTCCTCTCCATACATTTTCTTTTTTATCCTTAGTAAGCTTTATATGTAGAATTTCTCTCCGTGTAACAAGAAGAAGCTTATATTTATTATTGCCACAAAATTCATCCAATGTTTTTTTATTGTCATATGCATGAAGAAGTCCCTTCTTTGTGCTGTTAATTGTTTCTATATTATGTTCTCTTATAAAGAATGATAAAATGATGAAAAATACAACCATTACACCAACTAACATTCCAATATAGGATTTTTTTATTTTTATATTCTTTTTCCACATTAAAATTCCTGCAATAAATATTATTAGCTGAAAAATTATAAAAGACGATATTAAAATAATATTGTCAAACAGGAGAAGTTTCCATATAAATAATAACAGTTCTTTTGAATAGTAATTGCATAAAATAACTAAACTGCTTAAAATTACAGAAATAAAAATTATTCTTTTTTCGTTTACATTTTTCAGTATACATTTTATTTTATAGCCAAATACAAAATTCATTATTGTAAAAATGATTATTCCAAAAAAATACGCCACTGTTAAAAATGCAAATTCTTCTTCAACTTTTATCCATGAGTAATAAGAATTTATAACATTATCATTCAAAGGAATAAGTACAATTAAAAGAATTGCTGATAAAAAAAATGGAAATACAAACTGAAAAAGTAAATATAAAATTGAAAATTTTACTGTTTCCTTATGTATCACATTATTATCATTATTTTCCATTTTTCTCCTTTCATACACTAAAAACTATTTTACATTTTAAATATCAGCTTTACAATGTCAAAGGCAAGAATTGTAACCATCGATACAAGTATTACTCCTCCAAGCCCCATTTTTTTCAATGAAAAATATACAATTACACCTATTCCTGCAAAAACTTTAATGAGCCCAAATACTCCCGTTCCTGTTGAAGTAAATATATCAGGAAAAATAAGAAGGACTAAAACTGTATATGGTAATGCCTCAAAAAATTTATTTACAAACGGATTATTTTCAGGTAATTTTACAAACAACGGCAACAATTTAAACGACAAAGTTATTAATGCCGTTATTATAAGTAATTGAATTAATAAAATTTCACTCATTTTCTACTGTCTCCTTTTCACTTTCTTCCTTGTAATGTCTCAATGCATACAGCGAACTTGCTGTAATCATAATTATTATTAAAGTCCACCCCTTGCTAATATCCTTAAGTACAGGTGCAAACATGAAAAGCAGCTTTAATCCTATTGCAGTAATAACTACTTCTGCATATTTGAAATTACTTGTTAATGAACTTACAAGAAGACTTAAAAATGTAGCGTATAACATGAAATTCAGACTTGCCGCAAAAACTTCCGGAATCAGATTACCAAAAAGCGATCCTGCAATTGTTCCTACACCAAAAAGAATATAAGGCATTGTATTAACCCCTATTACATACCACGCATTTGTAGCCTTTCTTATTGTAAGATATGCAACAGCTTCATCAGTAAGTCCTATTCCCATCAATATTTTTTCAAATAAAGTTGTTTTATCCGAAATCTGCCTGAACATTATTATATTCAGCAATGTGTACCTTAAATTTATTACAAAAATCGAAACTATTATTTCGACTGGTGTTGACTTCAGCTCATACACCATTTTCAAAAAAGCTGTCTGTGCACTTCCTGCATACAACCCAAACGACATGACTATGGCTGTGAACAGCTTCATTCCAAAGTTTTTTGAAATAAGCCCTATCGTTATCCCAAAAGGAGTATAGGCAATACCTATCCCCATTCCATCCCTTAACCCCTTTAAATAATTTTCCAGTTTTCCATTATGTGCCATTTCTTATTCTATAACTCCTTATCTAAATTAACTTATAACTTTTATTTTCTTATTTTTTATCTCAACATTTAAAATTTTTAATGTCCCCCTGCATTGTCGTAGTCGGCTTTAGTCGCGAAGACCGCGGGGTAGCAGGAGCATGAGGGCGGCAATGAGCCCTCATAAGGTTTATTTCAATAACCCCCAATTCTTCGCCAAACTTCCATTTGCACTCAGTTTTATATCTTCAAACTTTATTGTTCCTTCCATTATTTCCTTAATTTTTTCCATATATTTTTCAGAAACTTCATCTTTTACTTCAAAAATAAGTTCATCGTGAACCTGAAGAAGCATTTTTATATCATCATTATTTTTAAATTCATCATACAGCTTTATCATAACCTTTTTTATAATATTTGCAGCTGTACCCTGAACAACTGTATTTACTGCCATTCTATTTGCCTGTGCCTGTAAATTTTTATTGCTTGAATTTATATTGTTAATATATCTTCTCGTTCCGTAAAGTGTTTCTACAAAGCCATTCTTTCTTGCATTTTCCAGAATATTTTCAAGGAATTTCTTTACTTTCGGATATTGTTCAAAGTATGTTTTTATATATTGGGAAGCATCAGCTACAGGAATTTTGAGCTCCTTTGAAAGGCCAAAAGGTGTTTTTCCATATAAAATACTGAAGTTTATTACCTTCGCTATACTTCTTTCTTCCCTTGTTACAGGTTCTTCATCTGTCTTGAAAAATATTTTTCTTGCTGTAAGGTCATGTAAATCCTTATCCTTTTTATATGCAAGAAGTAGATTGTCATCCTTTGACAGTTCAGCCAGAACTCTCAGCTCAATTTGAGAATAGTCAAATGAAATCAAACTCCAGCCATCCTGCGAAATAAATCCTTTTCTTATTTTTATTCCTTCATCTGTTCTTACAGGAATATTCTGAATGTTAGGATTTGCAGAAGACAGTCTTCCTGTTGATGTTCCGTTCTGATTAAATGTTGTATGAATTCTGTCATTTTCATCAGCAAGTTTAGGGAATGGTTCCACATAAGTTGAAAGAAGTTTTGTAAATCCTCTGTATTCCAGAAGTTTTTCGGCTATTTCTATTCCTCTTAATGCCAGAACCTCCAGAACTTCCACATCTGTAGAATATCCTGTCTTAGTTTTTTTGACAGGTTCTATTCCCATTTTTTCAAACAGTATTTCTCCCAGCTGTTTTGGTGAACCTATATTAAATGTTTCTCCTGAAAGGGAATAAATATCCTTTTCAAGCTTTTCAATATTTTCCTGTAATTCCTTTTTATAATTTTCAAAATAATTTATATCAATTTTTATTCCAAAATTTTCCATGCTTGCCAGAACAGGTACAAGCTTATTTTCCAGATTTTCAAAAATATCATGTAAATCTTCCGTTCTCAGCCTATCTTCCAGAATTACTTCCAGTCCTTTTATATAAAAGGCTCTTTTCCATAAAAATTCTGCTTTTTCATCATTGGAAACTTCACTTATTTTTCTTTTCTTAAACTGATCCTCAAATTTTTCAAGATTTACTCCCAATTCAGAAAAAATTATATTTTCAAGATCCTGTGAACTTTCAGTTCCAAGTACATACCATGCCAGCATCACATCAAAATACTTTTCACAGCTGATACCTGTTTTCATATATTCTTTTACATTATAAGCTGTTATTCTTTTTGAACTTAATATTTTGTATACTTCTGTAACATCTGCTTTTTCATCATTTAATAAAACGATATTTTTACTGCTGTCACACACTGCAAGACCAAATTCATTTCCAAACAATGCTATTTCCTCATCCATTTCAGATAGAATTTCCGTAACCTCACTCCATTCTGTAATTTCTCCCTTGATTTCAGTAAGATTTTCCTTCAAAGTTTCTTCTGAATCTGTTTTTTCATTGTCTCTATGCGGATGATTAGCCACTCCTCCAAACAATGAATTTTCTCCAGTATCATTTACTTCTACATTTTGTGAACTAACAGCAGATTTTTTAATCTCACTCTCAATCGTTGTGGCAAACTTTTTAAATTCCATTGTTTTATATATTTCAAGTAACTTATTCAAATCCTTATTTTCAAGCTTTAATTTATTCTTATCATATTCTATTTCTATATCCCTGTATACAGTTGCAAGCTTTCTGCTTAAAAAGGCATTTTCCTTATCCTCAATAAGTTTTTCCTTTCTTTTCCCCTTTATTTCGTCAATATGTTCGTAAAGTCCTTCAAGATTTCCATATTTATTTATCAGTTCAACTCCTGTTTTAGGTCCTATTCCCGAAACTCCAGGAATTCCGTCTGAAGAATCCCCCATCAGACCAAATAAATCTGGAATTTTATCAGGGGTAACTCCAAGATATTCAATAACATCTTCATTTGTTCTGATATATTTAAACAATGAATTCTTTTTATCCCCTTTTCCAAGCAGGGCAATATTTATTTTTCCATTGACAAGCTGTGCCAGATCCTTATCTCCTGTTACAACATAAACTTCTATTTCTTCATCCATATCTTCAGAAAATTTTGTGGCAAGAGTTGACATGACGTCATCAGCTTCATAGCCATCTATTTTATATTTTGGTATTCTATATCCGTCAAGTACTGACATTATGTATTCCTGCTGTGCCACAAGGTCATCAGGCATACTTTCCCTGTGAGCTTTATATGTTTCCAGTTCTGCAGATCTTTTTAACTCGCTTCTTTTTACATCAAGACAGGCGACAAGATAATCAGGAGAAAATTCCTTCAATACTCCTTCCAGAGTATTTACAAATCCATAAGTCGCCCCTGTTGCCAAGCCTTTTGAGTTTCTCATTCCCATCAGGGCAAAATGACTTCTGTACATAATAGCACTTGTATCCAGAATAACTGCTTTTTTCATATATATCCTTTCATTTCTCTCAATAATAATAATCCTTTTTGACTATTATAACATATTTAATTATAGACTGAATATATAAATTTTATTTATTTTTTTAAAAAACACCGGTTTTTTTACTTGACTATTTCGACTTTTTAAGGTAGAATTGTTTTGAGATATAAATTTTTGATTTTGTATATTTAAAATATATTGTTAAATTACTTATAATTTAATGTTATATCAATTTTTTAAAAATTATAAACTATATTAAATGAATTAAATTAGTTTTTATATAGTTAATTAAAATAAAATTAAAATTTAAAGAGGAAAAGGAGAAGAAAAGAAAATGACAGAACGAGAAAAGCAGATTGTTAATCTTATTAAAGAAAATCCTCTTATAACTCAAGAGGAAATTGCTGCCAAATTAAACTGTGCAAGAACTTCTATTGCAGTTCATATCAGCAATCTTATGAAAAAAGGTGTTATTCTTGGAAAGAAATACATCATTAATGAAGACCCTTATATTTTGACAATTGGTGGAACAAATGTCGATATTCAAGGAAAATCTTATACAAACGTTATCCGTTACGACTCAAATCCTGGAATGATAGGTATTTCATTCGGAGGGGTAGGAAAAAATGTTGCAGAAAATATCTCTAGACTAGGGATAAGTTCAAAACTAATAACTGCCCTTGGAGATGATTTTTATGGAAACGGTATTAGAGAATATCTGAAAAACCAGAACCTTGATATCAGTGATATATTATTCCTTAAGAACCAGTCTACTTCAATGTATCTGTCTATTTTAAATGATGATAAAGAAATGGAAATGGCTATTTCTTCTATGGATATTTGTAAAAATATTACACCTAAATATCTGGATTCAATTAGAAAAAGAATAGTTAATTCTAAAATTATCGTGCTTGACACAAATCTGGAGGAAGAAACTCTAAGATATCTGGCATTCCTGAGAAGAAAACCGCCTTTAATACTTGATACTGTTTCTACTAAAAAAGCAATAAAGGTAAAAGATTTTATTGGAAGATTCCATACTATAAAACCTAACAGAATAGAAGCAGAAATACTTTCAGGTATCTCAATATTTTCAAAAGATGACATGAAAAGAGCCGGTGACTACTTCTTAAATAAAGGAGTTAAAAAAGTATTTATTTCATTAGGTTCAGATGGTGTCTTCTACATGACTGAAAATGAAGCTGAAACTATTAAAATTCCTCGTATAAATCCTGCAAGCTCAACAGGTGCCGGAGATGCATTTGTTGCCGGAATTGCATATGGAGAATATCACGATTACAGCATAAGGGAAGCTACAAAGATTGGATTAGGAGCTGGAATCCTTACTTCTTTAAGTGATAAGACAGTAAGTGATCAGATGAATATTAAAAACGTAGAAAATATAATAAAGGAGATGGAAATATAATATGTTAGAAAAATATCTTGAAATTAACCCGGAAGTAAAACACGCACTGGAAAATAATATACCTGTTGTAGCGTTGGAATCCACAATTATTTCACACGGAATGCCTTACCCTCAAAATGCTGAAACTGCATTAAAAGTAGAAAGCATAGTTAGGGAAAATGGAGGAATTCCTGCAACAATAGGAATAATAGAAGGAAAATTAAAAGTTGGATTATCTCCGGAAGAAATTGAATTATTAGGAAAAGAAGGGGAAAAAGTTGCAAAAGTCAGCAGAAGAGATATCCCATACATAGTGGCAAACAAATTAAATGGTGCAACTACTGTGGCATCTACAATGATAATAGCAAATATGGCAGGAGTTAAAATATTTGCAACTGGTGGAATAGGTGGAGTTCACAGAGGAGCTGAAACTACAATGGACGTTTCTGCAGATTTGGAAGAATTAGCAAATACTAACGTTGCTGTTATCTGTGCCGGAGCAAAATCAATCCTTGATTTAGGACTTACTCTTGAATATCTTGAAACTCATGGAGTTCCCGTATTAGGATATCAAACTAAGGAATTACCTGCATTCTATACTAGAAAAAGTGGATTTAACTTAGATTATGAAATTGATACTCCAGAAGAACTTGCAGCATTACTTCATACAAAATGGGACTTGGGATTAAAAGGAGGAGCTGTTATTGCTAATCCTATTCCAGAAGAATACTCAATGGATAGCGAACTTATAAATAAAGTTATAAAAGATGCTGTTGCAGAAGCTGAAAAATTAGGAGTAAAAGGTAAAGATACTACTCCATTCCTTCTTGATAAAATTCAAAAACTTACAGAAGGTTCAAGCTTGAAGGCAAATATAGAATTAGTATTTAACAATACTAGACTTGCAACTAAAATAGCAAAAGAACTTGCAAACTTGGAAAAATAGTTATTAGAAATAAATAAAAAAAGAGTTATCTCAAAAATATAAATATAACATATGAGTCTATCTCAAAATTTAAAAATACGAAAACTATATTTATTCATTTACTAAAATTTCACTTATACAAAACTGTCATTCATTAAGGAAAAGTCAAAAACTCGCCTAAAGGCTCGGACGGATGACTTTTCCTAAATTTATTTCCTGTTTTGTATTGTGAAATTCTAAATAATTCATAAATATAATTTTTACATTTTTTCAATTTTTTGAGATAGACTCACATTATTTTTTATAGTTTTTGGTGATAACTCTTTTTATAATTTAAAAACTACTTTTCTATATATCCGTAGTTAAAGTCTGCTATTCCAGTAATGCTTCTTCTTACAATTCCTTTTATACTAGGATTTATATAGTGATTTTCAACTGAAAAGTACAGAGGTACAATAACAGCTTCATTTACAAGTATCATTTCTGCTTCATTTGTCTTTTTATCCCTTTCATCTCCTGAAGGCATTTTTGAAATTTCTTCAACAAGAAGGTTATACTGTTTTTTTGACCATATACTTTCATTTTTTCCGTCATTCTTTTTCCATCTTTCAAGATAAGAAAGGGCATCATCAAATTTTGGTGACCACGTATTTAAAACTATATCATAATCTCCTGTCCTTGTTCTATTCAGTCTTTCTTTAAAAGGAACGACAGTAACATTTGTTTCCAGTCCCAATTTAGTTTTTAATTCTTCCTGCAGAAATTGAATTTCAAGTTTTTCAGGGTCTGAATTTCCAGATAACAGGTTCAATTTTAATGTTGAAATTCCTAATTCCTTCAATGCTTCAGAATAAAGTTTTTTTGCTTCTTCAATGTCATTATCCTTAAAATTATCAGTATCAGGGTATTTTTCCCTATATTTTTTAGAATGTCCTGAAATTATACTGCTTATTAAGGATTTTGCAACTACTGAACCGTCCTTCTTTATTTCCTTCACATATTTTTTCCTGTCTATTACAAGTAAAATTGCTTTTCTTAACTTTTTATTCTGCAGATATTTGTTGTTTAAATTAAAATCCAGATACCATACTCTTCCATTAAGAAAAGTATCTACCGTCCCTTCTTTTTTGTATTTTTCCAGATGATAGTTTTCAACCCTCGACATATCTATTTCCCTATTTTTTATCAGGTCGTCCACCACTTTGAAATCTTTCGAAATAACATATTTTATCTCAGGTATTTTTATATTTTTACTATTCCAGTAATATTCATTTTTTTCAAGCAATATTTCATTTTCCTTGAGGGAAACTATTTTATACGGACCGTTAAAAAGAAAACTGTCTTGTTTTATTGCATATTTATCTTTATGAATATTATAAAATTCCTCTTTCAGCGGAACTGTAACTGGTAATGTCAGTATATATTTAAAATATGATACAGGATATTCAAGAGTAATCTCTAAAGTTCCTTCATCAATCACCCTTACTCCAAGCTCATTTTCCTGGACTTTTCCTTCATAATAAGCTTCTGCATTTTTTATTGGAAAAAGCATTTCTGCAAACTGGGCAGCAGTTTTAGGATTCAGGACTCTTTTAAAAGCAAACAGAAAATCATTTGCTGTAATTTTACTTCCGTCACTCCATTTGGCATTTTCCCTAATTTTAAACGTAAGTTTATTTCCGTCTTCTTTAAAGCTTTCAGCCACTCCGCCTGTATAGTTTCCGTTTTCATCCAGTCTCAGAAGTCCCTCAAAAATAGATGAATCCACCTGTGCACCGATCATTTCACTGAATAAATGAGGATCCAGAGTTTTATAATCGCTTCCAAGATTAAATACTATCGGATCTTTTTCTTTACTTTTTTTCGTATTTCCATTATTTTTAGAAAAGCATCCTGTCACCAACAGCACTACCGCTAATATAAAAAATAGTATACCTGTATTCCTTTTCACATTTTCTCCTTTAATATTTTTTATAAATAACTTTTTATTTCATCAACCTTATTCAATCTTTCCCAAGGTAAATCTATATCTGTTCTTCCTATATGTCCAAATGCAGCTAAATCCTGATATCTGAACTTAGGTTTTCTCAATTCAAGCTCCCTTTCTATTCCTCTTGGAGTAAGATCAAATATTTTTTCCACTATTTCTTCAATTCTGCCTTCTTCAATCGTAGAAGTTCCGAAAGTTTCCACTCTTACTGAAACAGGTTCTACAACCCCTATTGCATATGAAAGCTGAACTTCACATTTTGTAGCTATTCCTGCCGCAACTATATTTTTTGCAATCCATCTTGCTGCATAGGCGGCAGATCTGTCAACCTTTGAAGGATCCTTTCCTGAGAATGCCCCTCCCCCATGTCTGAAATATCCTCCATAAGTATCAATTATTATTTTTCTTCCTGTCAGTCCTGAATCTCCATGAGGACCACCTATTACAAATCTTCCAGTAGGGTTTATATGATATTTTCTTACATTGGAATAATCAAGTCCATATTTTTCCAGTACTGGCTTTATAACCTGTTCCTTCAAGTCCCCTTCTATTTTTTCCTTTGTTACTTCTTCATCATGCTGCACAGATAGAACAACTGTATCAACACCTTTAATTTTTCCATTTTCATCATAAATAAGCGTTACTTGTGCTTTTGCATCAGGTCTTGCCCATGCTAAAGTTTTGTCTCTTGTAAGTCTTGTAAGCCTTACTATTATTTTTCTTGCAAGTACCATTGCTAAAGGCATAAGTTCTTCTGTCTCATTTACTGCTCCACCAAACATGATTCCCTGGTCTCCTGCTCCTCCAGTGTCTACACCCATTGAAATATCAGGTGACTGTGAATGGATAGTATTAAGTACTCCACAGTCAGAGTCAAATCCCATTCCAGGTTTATACCCTATTTCATCGATTTTATCCCTTACAATTTTCTGTACATCAACATATGTTGTTGTAGTTATTTCCCCTCCTACAACTACAAGTCCTGTTGTTGCAAATGTTTCACAAGCCACTCTGGCATTTACGTCTTCTGAAAGACACGCGTCTAATACTGCATCTGAAATTTGATCACATATTTTGTCAGGATGCCCTGGTGATACAAATTCTGATGTAAAATAAATGTTCTTTGACATTTTTTTCCTCCTTAAATTTAATTTTCAAATTTAGAGTTTTTTATATCAGGTAATTACTTATAAAAAAAACTCTTCACAAAGAAGAGAATTACAAATTCTTATCTTCGCATTTTTTATGCCGGGAATTGGCACCTTATATTTTCATACAGGTTGCCGGATACTAATAACGGGCCCGTCCCTCGTATCTCTCTGGATAAGTTGCATATTTAACTGTTGGTATATTATAAATTATTTTTCTAAATATGTCAATTTTTATTTGATACACTTATAAAATTTTTAACCTGAATTTTTATATAATTTTTTTAGATACTATAATTCTTATATTTTTAGCATTTCTGAATATATTATATTATATTATATTATTTATTCTATTTCACGTCTTCCTTCCAATGATCTTCCCAATGTGGCCATATCAGTAAACTCAATATTTCCACCCATAGGAATTCCACTTGCAATCTGAGACACCTTTACCCCTTTATTTTTCATCATTTTTATAAGATAAAGTGCTGTTGTTTCTCCCTCCATATCAGGATTTAAAGCCAGTATTACTTCCTCCACATCTTTTTCATCAAGCCTTTTCATCAGTTCAGATATATTCAGATCTTCTATTGTCACTCCATTAAGGGGATCTATTTTCCCGCCCAGCACGTGATAAAGACCATTGTAAGTTTCAGATTTTTCAAAAGCTATTACGTCCTTTACACTTTCCACTATACATATGACACTTTTATCCCTTTTCTCACTTGAACAGATTTCACATATTTCCCCCTCACATAAATTTCCACAGATTGAACAGTGTTTTATGCTAGTATATGCATCCTTTATAGTTGAAAGCATATTTTCAATCTCAATTTCATTTTTCTCCAGTATGTCAAAAGCTATCCTCATGGCACTTTTTTTACCTATTCCAGGCAGTTTCCCAAAAACTTCTATAAGCTCATCCAATTTTTTCATTATTTCACCTTTTATTGTATTTTCTATAAATAAAGAGGAGCTTCACAGTCTCGCCAGCTCCCTTTATTTATTTCTTTATCTGTTTTTATTTAATTTAAGAGTTATTATTCTCCAATTCTTTCAATTTTGAATGTATTTGTTGTTCCAGTTTCAGAAATTCCTGTAACAAATACTACTAAATCTCCATTTTTAACTTCTTCGTGAACTGAAGCTATTTCCTTAGCTTTTCTGAAGAAATCATCAGCTACATCAAGGTTTTTCTCAACATATGCTCTGACTCCTCTTACTAAAGACAATTGTCTTGCTGTCTGTTCACTGTCAGTAAGAGCTATTATAGGTACAGTAGGTCCGTATTTTCTTATCATTCTTGCAGCTCTTCCTGTTTTAGTCCAGCAAAGAATTAGTTTGGCATCAAGTGCTTCAGAAGAACTTACTGCTCCTCTTGAAATTGCTTCTGTTACTGTAATATTTCCTGATCCATCGATATCGATATCTTTGTATCTTTTAAATTCATCAGTTCTTTTTGAAATATCTGCCATCATTTTAACAGCTTCTACAGGATATTTACCTTTTGCAGATTCTCCTGATAGCATTACAGCATCAGTACCATCTAAAATAGCATTTGCAACGTCTCCTGCTTCTGCTCTTGTAGGTCTTGGATTTCTAATCATTGAATCAAGCATTTGTGTTGCAGTAATAACAGGTTTTCCTGCTTTATTACATTTTCTTATCATCATTTTTTGCATAAATGGAACTTCTTCAGCTGGTATTTCTACCCCAAGATCTCCTCTTGCTACCATTATTGCATCACTTAATTCAAGAATTTCATCAAAGTTATCTACACCTTCCTGATTTTCTATTTTAGAAATAATCTGTATTCTTGATCCTCCATTTTCATCAAGAACTCTTCTAACTTCAGCAACGTCAGATGCTTTTCTTATAAATGAAGCCGCAACAAAGTCAACTCCCTTTTCACAACCGAATTTCAAATCAGCTATATCCTTTTCAGCTAATGCAGGTAATCCTACAGAAACTCCTGGAAGGTTAACTCCTTTAATTTCTCCTAATTCTCCTGTATTTTTTATTTCACAGAATATTTCATTATCTTTTATTTCAAGTACTTCAAGTCCAATCAATCCATCATCTAAAAGAATAGTATTTCCTGGTTTCAAATCATTAACAATTCCTGGGTATGAAACTGATATTTTATCCTTGTTTCCTACATGAGAATAATCAGTTGTAATTGTTATTTTGTTTCCAGCTTCCAGTAGAATGTCATTTCCACCTTCTAATTTTCCTGTTCTTATTTCAGGTCCTTTTGTATCAAGTAATATTCCTATGTATCTTCCTGTATTATCTGTTATTTCTCTAAGTCTGTCAATTCTTCCTCCATGTTCTTCATAATCCCCATGAGAAAAATTCAATCTCATTATATTCATTCCGTTTTGAACTAATTTCTGTAACATTTCAGAACTTTCACTTTTTGGTCCTATTGTACAGATAACCTTTGTCATTTTTATTTTCATATGTTTCATTTTTTCCTCCTATAAATATCTAAAGTTTATAAAATATGTTATTGTCCGTTATTATAACGACAACATGTTAGCTATTGCATAATCTGCAAATGAACTTTTAGTATAATTTTCCCATGCATATGCTAGTGGATGAGTAGTAACTTTTTCACTCTGTATTCCTACCATTAGTCCACCTTCACCTGCTTCAAGTAATTCAACAGCTTTTACTCCCATTCTTGTTGCAAGTATTCTGTCAAATGCTGTAGGTGAACCTCCTCTTTGAACGTGTCCTAATATTGTAACTCTTATACTTGTATCTACTTTTTTAGCAAGTTCCTTTTGTATTTCTACAACGTTTCCTACTCCTTCAGCTACTATGATTATGTCATAAAGTTTTCCTTCTGATCTTCTGAATTTAATAACTTCAGCCATATCATCTATTGAAAATTCAACTTCCGGAATAAGTACTCCACTTGCTCCTCCTGCTATTGCAGAGTATAATGCAAGATCTCCACAGTTTCTTCCCATAACTTCAATTAAATATGTTCTTTCATGAGAAATTGCCGTATCTTTTATTTTTGATATTGCATCAAGTATTATATTTAAAGCTGTATCGTATCCAATTGTATAATCTGTTCCTGCAACGTCATTATCTATTGTTCCAGGTATTCCTATTGTCTTTATTCCATGTTCTGTATATAAGTAGTGTGCTCCATGAAATGAACCGTCTCCACCTATTACAACTAATCCATCTATTCCTCTTTTTTTAAGGTTTTCTGCCGCCTTAGCTCTCACTTCAGGGTCTTTGAATTCAGGCAATCTGGCTGATAGCAGAATTGTCCCTCCCTGATCTGCAATTCCACTTACATTAAGTGCTGTCATCTGGAATATCTGGTCTTCATACAACCCTTTGTATCCTCTTTTGATACCATAAACTTCAATTCCTTTAGTCATGGCAGTTTTTGCCACAGCTCTTACAGCGGTATTCATCCCCTGTGAATCTCCTCCACTTGTCAAAATTGCAATTTTTTTCATATTTTTCTCCTTCTATCTTTTCCTCTTTTCTGTGTCGGATAAATAATAGCATTTTTTTTACTTTTTTTCAATGTTTATTTTAAAATTTATCACTTTATTGCACATCCTGAAGAATCATTGTCATATACAGGCTCTGCATGAATTAAAACTCTTTTTATATTTTTATACTTATGTTTTATAAATTTTGAAATTTTATTTGTTATTTCGTGCGCTTCATCTATTGTCAAAGACCTGTTCATACGTACATCTATAAATAGATATATATTCTTTCCTGAAGTTGTCATTCTGAAGTCATGTGCATTCTCTATTTCATCAAATTCTGAAAGATCTTTCCTTACACTTTCCAGAAGCTTCTCATCCTGTGAATCTAAAAGTATAAGGGCATTATCTTTTATTAAATTATATCCCGAATACATTATATAAATTGCCACAGAAACTCCTACAACCACATCAAATACAGGATTTATTCTTGAAAGCAATATCCCTATTAAAACTGATACTGAGACAGCAATATCTGCCTTATAGTCTTCCAGAAGGGAATTTATCAGTGCTCCCCTGTAATCTTTTGTCTTATTTTTCATGAAAAGTAATTGGAATATTTTTATAACTATTACTATAACTGTTATAATTACTGGCATTGGGGAGGTGATAACTTCCCCTTTTAACTGAAAAAGACCAACTATATTTTCCTTTATTATATTAAATGCCGTAATCATTATGAAAGTACCAATAATTACACTGAATACTGATTCTATCTTTCCATGACCAAAGGGATGTTCCTTGTCTTCAGGGTTTTCCCCAACCTTCAGTCCAATAATTACCAGTATGTTTGTTATAAGATCTGAAAGGGAATTCAATCCGTCTGAAATAAGCGACACACTTTTAAAAACATGTCCTGAAACTATTTTAAGCAATGCAAGGACTATATTTACAGCTATTGCAAATTTCGAAACAAAAATCATTCTTCTATTCTGTTTTCTTTCTTCCCTGAAATTTCCAAGTTCATAAAATCCATCCTTATTTTTTATAAAACGCTGCTTTTCAAGAAAATTATTCATGTGTTTGTGATTCTCCACAACAAGTGAATCAAAGTTATTGTTTATGAGCCAGTTTATAAGATATTTCAGAAGTATTGAACCAAAACCGTTGTTTCTGAGCTTTTTATTAATGAATATTCTTTTAAGACAGGCTTTTTCAGCAAGTTCAACTATTGCATATCCTAGAATGTTATCTTTTTCAGTTATGTAGAAAAGACTTTCTGAATCATTTTTTCCTTGAAATTCAAAATCATTATCCAGTTTTTTCAGCTGCTCAAATAATTCAATATTTTTTCCAGTTTTTTCCAGTTTTAATATTTCCATTTTAAATTTTCTCCCTGATAATTTAAATCAAATATTACAAAAAAATAGCAATTAGGATTTCCTTTCTTGCTATGCTGTATATTGTCTTTTATTGTCAATGTATTTTTGTCATACATCGGGCTCTCGAAAGAATTTTACCACCTGTTTCTTGCCTTAAAGACTCAAAAACAGCGACCCTGTAAACCTAGAGAAATCAACTTAGTGCTGCTTCGTTCCCGCCCTGACACGGTTCGCTGACTCTCTACAATACAGGACTATTTTCTCAACACCTTTAAAGCAAGGCTTTGATACTAAAATTTCCCTTAAGCCCGACATCACCTCTACTAAAGCGGATTGTAGATACAGGGCACCGCTAACTCCCCAGCTAGTATGACAAAATATATTTTATCATTTTTTTTTATTGTTGTCAATGCTTTAAAATAATAAATTATTCTTATTGTTTATTAAAATATATTTAATTAATTATAAAAATATGGTATAATAACCTCAACCTTTGTTCTTATGAACAGAAAGGAAGTTCTACAATGTCATATATTATGACAGAAGTTTTTATCAATGTAACTTTAACTTTGATTGTATATTTCATAATCAAGTTAATTGAAAAGAACAAAGATAAAAACTAAATTAAAATCCCCTGCTACCACAGGGGATTTTTTTGGTTTTACATGTCATATATCATACTAGATTTAGTGTATCATATTTTTTATTTTTTATCAATAGTTAATTTTTCTAATTAGAAATTTTTCTATTTTAAAACAACAAATTATTTTTATGGTTTATTAAAATATATTTAATTCATTATAAAAATATGATATAATAATTTCAACCTTCGTTCTTAGGAACAGAAAGGAGGGTTTTTTATGTCATATATCATGACAGAAGTTTTTATCAATGTAACTTCGGCTTTGATTGTATATTTCATAATCAAGTTAATTGAAAAGAGCAAAGATAAAAACTAAATGAAAATCCCCTGTGACAGCAGGGGATTTTTTGGTTTTACATGTCATATATCATACTAAATTTAGTATATCATATTTTTTATTTTTTATCAATACCTTTTCCTATTAACTGTTCTAATAATTCTTTCAAAGTCTTTCGGCAGTTTATCATAAGGATTTGGCTGCACTCCGTCTGTCACCATAATCCATCCTGCATTACGTCTTTTTGAAAGTTTTATTATTTCCTCATATTGATCAGGTTTTGCCGCATAGACAATATGCCATATGTGTGAGGAGTTATCCTCATCATTTTCAAACTCAGACTCAGGTCCGGTAAATCTATTTATATACTCATCTGCTGTAATTTCACTTGTTACAAAAATATCTGCATATGGAGCAAGTTTATCAGTGATTTGCCTTCCAGGATTGGCAACTACAATATTTTCCTTCCCTTTTCCCTTCACATATTCATAAACTGCTTTCATATAGGCAGGCTGGTTTGCATCATCCACTCCCACTTCATCAAAGAAAAAACCGCTTAGATTATCTTTTCCATACAATTCATAATACTTATCTACATCTGCTAGAACTTCTGTCAATGGACGTTTCTGATAGTTTGTCCTTATATATGCAATATTTTTAATTCCGGCTTTCATATTTTCCTTCAGTTGCCTTTCATAATTCGGATCAATTTTATCTCCAGGCCCGCTGTTAGGATTGATTATTACGTAAGGTATATTTTTCCCACCTTCTTTAATAACTTCCTTCCAGTAATTACTGTCATCAGAAGGATAACTATAAGCCGCCAGAACAACAGATTGCTTTCTTTCAAGTTTTTTCTTCATATATACTGCAAAAGCACATATTCCCACTAGTACAACTGCCATTAATACTATTTTTTTCATATTATAGTCCTTTTTTCCAATTTATATTACTGTTTCTTTATTTTTTCAATAACATCTGCGTCAAATTTACCATTTTTCAGCATTTCTATTTCAAACTTATATGGCGGTACTGTTTTTGCACCCTTTTCAGGTGTCAAAGCCACATAAGGTGTTTCCAGTATCTTTGGTAAATGTGAAAACTTTTCATAATGAGCTATTTTATTAAGTGCTTCAAATCCTATCGTTCCAAATCCAAGATTTTCATGTCTGTCCTTCATTGCTCCTCTGGGATTTTTACTGTCATTCAAGTGAATTACAGATATTCTGTCGATTCCTACGATTCTGTCAAACTCTTTTATAACTCCTTCAAAGTCATTTACAATGTCATAACCTGCATCATTTACGTGGCAAGTGTCAAAACATACTGAAAGTTTATCCTTAAGTTTTACTCCGTCTATTATTTTTGCTATTTCTTCAAAGCTTCTTCCACATTCACTTCCTTTTCCTGCCATAGTTTCAAGTGCCACTGTTGTTTTCTGTTCCTTTGTCAGAACTTCATTCAGTCCTTCTACTATTTTTGCAATTCCTATTTCTGCACCTTCTCCTACATGGGCACCTGGATGAAGGACTATTCTAGGTGCACCTATTGCATCCGTTCTTTCTATTTCTGTTCTCAGAAACTGTACTGCAATTTCAAAAGTTTCAGGTTTTACAGCATTTCCAAGATTTATTATATATGGAGCATGGACAACAATATCCTCCACTGAAATATTATTTTCCTTCATTAATTTAAGTCCAGCCTCAATATTTAGCTCATCAATCGGCTTTCTTCTTGTGTTTTGTGGTGCTCCTGTATATATCATAAAAGTATTTGCTCCATAGGAAAGTGCTTCTTCCACTGATCCCAAGAACATTTTCTTTCCACTCATTCCTACATGTGATCCTATTTTAAACATTTCTTTTTTTGACATTTTTATTTTTCCTTTCTTTAATTTTTTTAATCCCACCAAAAATACCATTGTATATTTTTGTATAAAGCATCTACTAATTTTTCAAATGTACCATAACATTGAGCTACAATATCATAACAGAAAATATAATGTTCAACTGCTAGATTTTTTGCTTCTTCTAAAGTTTGAACAGGATTTTCTACATAAAATTCTATCTCATCATAAGTTACAACTGCTGGAACTGCTCCATTTTTTTCATACCAATATTTAGCAATTACTATTTGTTCTTCTGAAAGGGGACAGTCATTAAAACCACCCATTCCAAAATATCCCAAAACTTCATAAGGATTTTTTGTAGGTACCTTTACTAAGATAACATTATCTTTAAAATCTCCGTTATAATCAAATAAAGACGAAAGTTCTAAATCATATTTTTCACCATCATCAAATTTATAACTTTTTTCTGCAAAATACTCATCTATATTTTCTTTTATATCTTCCATATTTTCTACTTGAATTTTTTTTAGCAATTCAAGTGCATTTATATTCTTAGATTTTTCAAGATTCAGATTAACCACATCCATTATATTATTAGTTTCTTCATCTTCCATATCCAACTCAAACTTCTCTAATAAAATATCATCAAGAACTAAAAATACAGGAGTAAAATTTTTTTCTTTCCCTTCCTTATAAATTTCTAAATACTTTTTCTCAATTTCTTTATAACTTAAATCCTTTATTTCCTCAAATTCAAAATTATATAAATCTTTAAATTTATTTATATTCTCTTTCATTTAAAACCTTCCTTTAAATATTTCATCGTTAATACTTAACAATAAATTACGGAATTGACTGAATAACACGGAAAATTCCTTGTATATCAGCAACATCTGTCATATACATTTTTCCATCTTTATGAGATTTCATTTTCAGTTGGTTACAATTTGTAACCAACTCATTCCCCTCATCTTTCAAACGTTTTTTTAATACCTTCCAATAATTATTGGGATTCAGACTATCCGTTAATATTCCTACAACATCGACAACAGAAAAATACCATTCTTCCTTTTCATTATCCCAAACAGACCTAATTTTTTTACCTTCAAATATTTGTATATTATTCTCCATTATTTCCCACCCCTTATATAGTTTTTCGAACTTTATTAATATTTATATTATTTTGCATAATCACAAAATTTCAAATGTCCATAATCATCATATTTGCATTTATATCCTCTTTTTCTTTTCATTCTCTCCAACTCACTATTTAATTCCAAAAGTTTATCAAAATTTGCTACTGCAATCAACAATACAATAAACATTATTACTTTTCTCGTATTATTATCTCCACAATTTTTATAAGCCTTGCAATTTCTCCCTCATCTTATACAAAAATATCCCTGTCGCCACACTCACATTCAGTGATTCAATATTTCCATAAATCGGAATAATCGCCTTTATATCTGAATTTTCTATCAGATATTCAGATACTCCGCCACCTTCATGACCAAATATAAATGCATTATTTTCACGCAGTTCAATTTTTTCATAAGAAACTGAATCTTCATGTAAAGCTGTTGCTATTTTTAAATAATTTTTATCATTTAAAAATTTTACAATTTTTTCAGGTGTTTCATAAATTATGTTCAGCTTAAAAATTCCACTCATTGTGGCTCGTACTGTCTTTGGATTATAAACATCTACTGAACCCTTTGTCAGAATTAAATTCTGAAAATTTGCTGCAATCATCGTTCTAATAATTGTCCCGGCATTTCCCGGATCCTGAATATCGTCAAGAATTACCACATCCCCCTGTATATCCTCAATTGTATTTAAATTTTTAGAATAAAGGAATATTATTCCCTGGCTATTTTCCTGAGTTGAAACTTCATCAAACAGGTTATCCTTCAAAATTGTCAGATTATCATGTTTAGAAATATCATATTTTTCATCAAAATAGTCAAATTTCGATTCCTTCACAATAATTTTATTAAAATTGATATTTTCATTTAGAAACTTTTCCCCTTCAGCCTTAAAAATGCTGTTTTCATCACGATACTTCTTTTTATCCAGTTTTTTCAGCAATTTATAAAATTTGTTATCTGGACTTGCTATCACATCTCTCATTTTCTATTTTCCACTTTCTATATTATTTAAAAGTACAAAAACCCCAATCTATTCAATTTATCAAACTTAATTTCAAGGGGTTTTATACACTCTAAAATTCTTTATAAATTTTATTTTTATCTTTTACCAGAACTTTACCATTTGAAATAATTATTTTAAAACTTTTAACATCTGCACCTTTTAATTCCTTACCTTCAAAATATACTTTATTTCTATCTTTGGCATAGCCAAACATCAGCTGTATAAATGAATGGATGTCTGCACCTTCTATTTTAGAAAAAATATTATCTGAAGAGAATTTATTTAATTTATTCATATCAAAATAATAAACTCCATTTTTATCCTGCAGGTAACCATTAGCCTCAGCAGTAGTTAAACCATTTGTGTAAGTGTCAGTATCAAAATATTTAAAGGACTCTGTATCAACGTTTAGAGGCACTATTTCATATGTTTCTTTTCCTATTTCTGTTTTTAATGCATAAGCTTTATCTTTATTTTTTAGAAAATAAACAATATCCAAATCTTTTATAAAGTTGTTTCCCTCAAACTCAAATTCTTCTGAATTTAAATCTTTTATTTTATTTCCATAGTAATAGACATTTTTATTATCTTTTGAAAATTCACTATTTAAAAGGGTAAAACTCTTTCTATCTGCATCTTCTATCTTTTTTAAAGGTATCTGATACAATTTATTCTCATAATACACATTATTTTTATCATGAAAATAATTCGGCCATTCATCAAATATTTCAAAAGTTTTAAAATCTACTTTAGGATTTTTAACAGCAACTGCTTTTACACTTTTCAGTTCCCCATTATTTTCATCAAATATTTCAACAAGTCTGTATAGATTTTTATTATCACTTACGAAATTAATTGGTTCATTTGGTCTTCTAATTACCTTTAATCCGGCTGATGTTACACCATCCACTTTTTTCCCTGCATAATAAACATTTTTCCTGTCATAGGAAAAAGGAAACTGCTCACTAATGACAAAACTGGCCTTATCCACACCCTCCAACTTTACAATACCATAATTTCCTAGATAATAAATATTATTCTTATCTTTTGAGTATCTATTATTTTCCATTACCTCAAAAGTATCTTTATCTGCATTTTCTATTATTCTAGTATTTTCCGGAGCATCATCAGGTGTTACTACATATACATTTTCATCATCTTTTCCGTAAACAATAATGCTACTGCCTGTAAACATAATATGCGAATTTTTTATTAATTTAAATTTTTTCGAGTCTTTTAATTTTAATTTCTTCCCATAAAAATATATTTCATTTCCATTTCTAACTATAGAATGATTTAAAAATTCAAAATTATTTTCAACTATTTTTCCGAGAAATTTATCTTCACCAAAATAGTAATACAGGTTATTTTTATCTCTGGAATAGCTTGTTTCAGGAAATTCCCTAAAGGTTTTAGGATCTGCACCTTTTATAATCTCTCCTGAAGCATATACGTTTTTATCATCTTTTGAATATTCTCCGTCTGAAATTACTTCAAATGTTTTTGCATTTGCACCTTCAACTTTTTGCCCAAAATAATATACTGAATTTTTATCCTTTGCATATCCATTTTCTTTATCCAGAGCTATAAACGAATTCGCATCTGCACCTAAAATTTTCTTATCATTAAAAAATACATTTTTATCATCTTTCAGATAAAACTGATTTAAAACCTTTATTGTTTTTGGATTTGCACCATTTACCCTTTGAATCCAGCCATTTTCCGAACTGTATACATTATTTTTGTCCTTTGAATAATCTGCCGGCAGCACTTCAAAAGTTCCGGCATCCACATCTTCAAACGACTTATTTCCTGAAAAATAAACATTTTTCACATCTTTGGCATATTTATCATTTAAAACTTTAAATGTACCTAAGTCCACATTTTCAACTTTAAATTGAAAATCCTTCCCTTCAGCATATTTATAATAAACTTCATTATTTGTTTTAATATATTCTGCCATTCCTAAATTAGCTAAAAGAAATATTCCTATCAGAACTTTAAAAAATGTAGTTTTCATAAATTTCCTCCGTTATTTAGAAATCTGACTATTTTATTTTAGCTTGGTAGGCAGCTTTTCTCCACCTAAAATATGATAATGGATATGTAAAACTTCCTGGCCACCATTTTCTCCAATGTTAGTTATAACTCTGTATCCTTCTTCATTAATTCCAAGTATTCTTGCAACCTTTGCCACAGTCAGTTGAAGTTTTCCAAGTAACAATGCATCTTCTTCTGTTGCAGCTTCAAGATTTTTTATCTCTTTTTTAGGTATCACAAGTACATGTACCTTTGCAGCAGGATTTATATCGTGAAAAGCCAGAAACTCTTCATCTTCATAAACTATATTTGCCGGAATTTCTTTATCTATTATTTTTTTAAATATTGTTGACATTTTTTCCTCCTAATTTTCGATTATAATTTTTTCACCTATTCAAAATTTCCCTTTCGCAATTGAAAGGGATTTTTTTATTTTCTATTTTTCTATTTTTCTATTTTTCCAACTCTTCTTGCATGTCTTCCACCTTCAAATTCAGTGTTTATAAAAGTTTCTACACACGCAATTGCCAATGAATCACCTAAAACTCTCGCTCCAAGTGCTATAATATTTGCATCATTGTGAAGTCTTGAAAGCTTTGCAGTAAATTCATTATGTGCAAGGGCAGCTCTAATTCCTTTTATTTTATTTGCAGCAATTGAAATTCCTATACCTGTACCACATATTAGAATTCCAAACTGTGCTTCTCCGCTTAGGACTTTTTTACTTGCCAGTGCAGCAATATCAGGATAATCAACAGAATCAAGAGTATCTGTACCAACATTAATAACTTCATGCCCTTTTTTTCTCAGTTCCTCTTTTACCTTGTTTTTCAGGTCAACACCTGCATGATCATTTCCAATTACTATTTTCATAATTCTCACCAGGGATAGAAATCCCTGTCTCCTTCCTTTTTTTAATTACTGTCCTTTTATTTTTTCCAATATTTCCTTGCTTACCCTTTTTAATTTACCTTTTTCATCTGTAAATACGTTTATCGTTTCTGCTGTTACTTTCAGTTCCTTTTCTGAATTATAGATTTCATAGTAAAATCTGATTTTTATGCTGTTAATTTCCTTTATTTCCACAAATACTTCTATTTCTTCATCATATTTGGCAGAACTTATATATTCTATATTCAGACTCTTTACAGGTAAAATAAATCCCATATCCTCTATCTGCTTATATGGAAAGACATCCCTGAAATATTCTGTTCTCGCCATTTCCATCCACTTCAAATAGTTTGAATGGTATACAACTCCCATTTTGTCAGTATCATAATAATAAACTCTCAATTTACAGCTTTTTTTCATAAGATTTTTCCCTTCGATTATAATTCCTTAACTTCAATCTTTACTATTTTCTTTTCTTTCTTAGCAATTGAAGAAACAAGAGTTCTAAGTGATGTTATTACTCTTCCGTTTCTACCTATGATTTTTCCCATATCTTCCTGTGCTACGTTTATTACTATATCTACATATTTCCCTTTTTCATTGCTTTCTATTGTGTAGTTTCCAACTGAATCCAGCAGGTTTTCCAGCCAGAAATTAACTGTTTCAAAATATTTGCTCATTTTTCCTCCAATAATTTTGTATTTTTAATCGTATATTTTTATCATTTTATCTATTTATTTTATAAACTCTATATTTAAAAATCCCTTATTTTATAATATTCCAAGCCATTCCCTTTTTTCAAGTATTTCTATGTGGATGTCCTTTGCCCTCAATCTTTCGATTACCTTATCCATATCATCAGTAAAATAGGAATTTGTAATTATTTTTATTAGTCCATTGTTATTGTCAAGTGTTCTGACATTTCCTAAACCGTCATATGCTTCAACAATTTTATTAATAAAATCAATATGTTCTTTCCTAGTCTGAATTATATATTCCCAACTTTTCAATTTTCTACTCCGTTTCCTCTGCAGTTTTTTCCTTCTTTAATTCATCTATCAGATTTATAAATTCCTGAACAGAAAATTCCTCTGTTCTTGCAAGTCTTGTTTTTCCCAGTTTTTCAAGAATATCTCCTGTCACTTCCTTGCTGTATCCTTCTCCCGACAAATTATTTGCGATACTCTTTCTTTTATTGGAAAAAGCTGTCTTCAGATATTTAAAATATTCCTCTTCAGAAATCTGTTTTGCATATCTCTCATCATCAAACATTTTGATTTTTAAAAATGCAGAATCCACCTTAGGAACAGGAGTAAATTTCTCCTTAGGAACAGTAAAAAGATATTCTGCATCAGCATAAAACTGCACTGCATGAGTAAGCAAACTCATATTTTTACTTCCTGCCTGCGATGCAATCCTTTCAGCAACCTCCTTCTGAACCATTAAATAAATTTCAGATATATTTTTTCTATATTCGATTAATTTATTTATAATTGGAGAAGTTATATAATATGGAATATTTGCCACTACCTTGATATTTTTCTTTCCATTCAGAAAAGTGCTTAAATCTGCTACCATAAAGTCTTCATGAATTAATGAAAAATTATCCCTGCCTTGAAATTTTTTATTCAATACAGGAATTAAATCATCATCTATTTCAAAAGCAGTCAGATGCTTTGAGTTTTCTATCAGTTTTTCAGTTAAAAATCCTAATCCCGGACCTATTTCTATCACTTCTGTATCTTTAGATACCCCTGATATTTCTATTATTCTTTCTGACAGCTCAGAATCCTCCAGAAAATTCTGGCCATATTTTTTCTTTGCTTCATGAGTTTCATTTTTATAATTTTTTATAAATTTATTTTTACCCAAATTTTCTCCTAAATATTTATTTTCAATTCATTTCTACTAGAAACTATTTTTTATAAAGTTCATCTGCCGCAAGTGCCACATAAGGAATATTTCTGTATTCTTCAATAAAGTCAAGCCCATATCCCAGTACAAATTCATTAGGAATTTCAAATCCTACATACTGAACATCAACTTCAACTTCACGTCTTTCAGGCTTATCAAGTAAAGTACATAATGAAATTTTCTTAGGTCCCCTACCACCCAATACTTTCATTACTTTTTTCAGAGTCATTCCTGAATCTATTATATCTTCAACAATAAGTACATGTTTTCCCTGTATACTTCCTTCTAAATCTTTAAGTATTTTTACTTCTCTTGTTGTTTCAAATCCTTCTCCATAACTTGAAACAGACATAAAATCCATTACCAGAGGCAATTTTATTTCCCTTACAAGATCAGCCATAAAAATAATGGATCCCTTAAGCAGTCCCACTACAACAAGAGGAGCATCATCATCCTTTAAATCTTCTGTTATCTCTTCACCAAGTTCCTTTATTCTTTTTGCAAGAGCTTCCTTTGTAATCATCTGAGTTTTGATACCGTATTCCCAATCTTTTTTCATTTTTTTACAACTCCATTCTTTGTTAAATTATGTTTGTCTCCTCATATTTTTATGATTATATCATTTTTTTTTTATTAATTCAAGGTAACAAAATACAAGGAAAATATATAGACTTAAAGTTTTATTTTATATATTTTCTACTAACTATCAATAAAATCGAAAAAGTCATAAATAATATTGAAAGTTCTCCAGCAATAAAATTTTCCCTAAAAATAAATATTACTGCAAAAGAAAATATCATTACTCCAAAAATTTTAAAAAAATCCTCTTTACATAAACGCATTTTCTTCTCCAGATAAATCTCATTTACAAATAGCATTAAATAAAATCCTGTATATCCGACAATGTAAAAGATTGCTAAAAATGTTTTATCCGCGTTCTTTCCAACCAAATTCCAACAATAAATTATAATCTCTAAACTCATTAGCAGAAAAAAATGTGAGTATATAAGGATAAACCCTCTTGTCTTCTGGTTAGGATTTATTGATTTATTTATCAGTACTGTATAAGTTCCAAATAGAAAAAACATTGTAATGAATGCTATAAAAGGATAAATAGTAAAGTATTCTGGACTAAAATATTGTGCGATGGTCACAACCATTTCCCCAAAAAATAATATTGTCAGCAGCTCGAATCTTTCCTTCAAATGTCCAAAATTGGTACCGTTGCTAAATTTCACTCTATGTATCATAGGCAGAAAAACACCGGAAATGTTTGCAGCTATGCAAAACAGTATTCCTACACGAAAACCTAATAATAAACACATTGCAAATAGTGTTATAACAATCAGCAGGATATTTCTTGCATTGATTGATTCCCTTTCTCCAACACTTTTTTTCATAGCCTGACAATGATATAAAAATGCTACACTTGAAGACATTATCAACATAGAAATACTAAATGGATAAAAAATCTGCTCCCAATCTAAGGAAAGAGAATTGGAAAGATAAATTGCAGCCCCCATATTTATACATATAATGACAATTTCTTTAATGTTAAATGTCCCAAACCTGTTTAAATAATAAGTTAAATATGACCACTCCTGAAGTACTGCAAGAGAATACAATATAAAACTTATAAGTACCCAGGGCTCAATAATTCCATTATGAGGATGTTGAGCAAGTTCTGAAATTTTTGAGATAGCGTAAACAAATATCAAATCATAAAAAAAGCCGAATTTGAAATTCGGCTGATTTTTGATGTTATAAACTCATTAAAATAACCCCCAGTTAG
>NZ_KI272868.1 GCF_000469505.1 Leptotrichia sp. oral taxon 215 str. W9775
TCAGAGGAGAAAAGGATGACAGAAAAGGAAACTTTAAGGCAGACTTGAACCTTGGAATAGAAAATCAGAGATTCGGAGTTACATTTAATGCTGGATATGATACAAAAGGTAAAAATGTAAGAGGAGGATTAGGATTTAGAGTAATCTACTAATTCTATGCTGAATTTTACAAAAAATATGTATAGGTAAACTTATACATATTTGTAAAATAAAAGAGCTGTCTCAAAAAGAAAATGAAAAAATGTACTGCACCCAAAATCTTGGACACAAGATTGGAGGTGCAGTTTTTATGAGTAAAATTTTAGTAAATGAAAAAAATATAGTTTTTTCATGTATTGTATTTAATTTTTACTATTTTGAAACAACCTCTTTTATGTTTTAAGTTTACAAAATTCTGGATAATTTTGGTTATACCTTCTGATACTTTCAGATTCTATTTTTTAGATTATTAGAAGTTTTTAAATTATCTGAGATTATAATTTATCCAGATAGGAAAATCTTCCTTCAGAAGTTTTCCAGCCAAGTATTTTTTCAAGATTTACATTTTGTGTAGACTGGATTATTCTTTTTTTTATGTCAGGATTATTTTTTACAAGCTGTGCCAAAAGTTCCTTTGTTTCCCTTCTTTTGCTGGAAGTTTTTCCGGCGGCAACAGTACATCCGCAGTTCATAGGTAATATCCCGTTATTTCTGACCCATTTTATGATTGATTTTTCTTCAACATAAAATAACGGTCTTATAAGCTCAATATCAAAATTATCAGATTTTAGTCTGGGAAGCATTGTTTCAAATTTTCCCATATAAAACATACTCATGAGGGTTGTCTCAACTACATCGTCGAAATGATGGCCCAAGGCAAGTTTATTACACCCTAGCGAAGTAGCCTTCGTATAAAGACTTCCTCTTCTCATTTTAGCACACATATAGCACGGGTAATCTTTTGCAATCTGTTCAGCAATTTCAAAAATATTGTCATTGTAAATTTCGCATGGAATTTCCAAATAATCCAGATTTTTTTTAAGATTTTGTAAATTTATGTCGTTAAAACCAGGATTCATGGAAATGAATACAAGCTCAAAGTTAGTTTTACTTGCCCTTTTTAACTCCTGAAAAAGTTTTGAAAGCAGAAGACTGTCTTTTCCCCCTGAAATTGCAATGGCTATTCTGTCCCCTTCCTCAACAAGTTCAAATTCCTTTAATGCACGTATAAAAGGTGACCAAAGTTCACTTCTATATTTTTTCTGGATACTTCTTTCTATTTCCTTCAAAGGCTGTAGAGGTACTGCTGGCAACACTGTTTCACAAGCTGTATTTCCAAGCCCTGAAATTTCATTTTTTTCTATATTTTCCATTTTATTATTTTCTCCTCATAGATTTCTAATGGGTTTATTATATAATTGTTTTAAATATATTTCAAGGTTGGAATAAAAAATGATATAATAAATCAGAATAAAATATACGAAAAGGAAAATATAAAATGAGAAAAAATGGAGAAGAAACAAGGACAGTACTGGATGGAATGGAAATTATACAGAGAAATGATTTCCAGAATTTTACTCTTGATTCTGTTCTGCTGGGAAATTTTGTTAAAATAAATAGAAAAACAAAGAAAATACTTGATATAGGAACTGGATGCGGCGTCATTTCACTAATTCTGGCAAAAAAGTCAAAGGCTGAAATAACAGGGATAGAGCTTCAGGAGGAAATGTCTGAGGTGGCAATAAGAAATGTAAATACTAATAATTTTCAGGACTGTATCAAAATAATAAATGATGATATTAAAAATTATGATAAGATATTTAGTAAAGATGAATTTGATGTGATAGTTACTAATCCACCGTATTTTGATTATGACGGAAATATTAATCAGATAAGTGACTTAACACAAATAAGCAGGGCAAGGCATAATATTGATATAACAATTGAGGAAATAGTTAAAATATCAGCTTATTTATTGAAAAATAACGGCTCTTTTTCAATGGTTTTTAGAAGTGATAGACTGGTCGAAGTACTGGGATTACTTACAAAATACAATTTGGAGCCAAAACGGATGAAAAATTGTTATACAGGAAAAGGTAAAAATGCAAAATTGTGCCTTGTGGAAGCAATAAAAGATGCAAAAAAAGGATTTGTAATCGAAGAAGCAATATATGTGTATGATGAAAATGGCGAAAAAACAGAATATATAAAGAAATTATATGGAAAGGATATTTAGGATGCTTGAATTAATAGGTTTTATAATAGTGATTTTACTCTTGAGGTTTATATTCAGGACTACAAAATTTTTTATAAAAATGGCAATTATAATTTATGTGTTATTTATGGTATTTAAATATTGGGAAACATTTATGCCAAAATAGGAATAGGATTGAAAATTGAAGAATATGATTTTATTTTTTGTGTAAAAACCGGGAAATGAAAAAATTTTATTGAAAAAAAAGGGAAAATAATGTAAAATAAGTATAGTTGCGAATGTGGTGGAATGGTAGACACGCTATCTTGAGGGGGTAGTGGCAGTAGCCGTATGGGTTCAAGTCCCATCATTCGCACCAAAAAAGCCCATATTCAAATACAG
>NZ_KI272869.1 GCF_000469505.1 Leptotrichia sp. oral taxon 215 str. W9775
TCTCTCCCTAGAAAGGAGGTGATCCATCCGCACCTTCCGGTACGGATACCTTGTTACGACTTCACCCCAATCACTATCCACACCTTAGGTACCTTCCTCCAAAGTTAGACCAGTAACTTCAGGTGCAGACAACTCTCGTGGTGTGACGGGCGGTGTGTACAAGACCCGAGAACGTATTCACCGCGGCATTGCTGATCCGCGATTACTAGCGATTCCAACTTCATGAAGTCGAGTTGCAGACTTCAATCCGAACTTCGAACTGCTTTCAAGATTCGCTCCGCGTCACCGCCTCGCTCCTCTCTGTACAGCCCATTGTAGCACGTGTGTAGCCCAGATCATAAGGGGCATGATGACTTGACGTCATCCCCACCTTCCTCCTGCTCTTCGCAGGCAGTCTCGCTAGAGTCCCCAACTTAATGATGGTAACTAGCAACAGGGGTTGCGCTCGTTGCGGGACTTAACCCAACATCTCACGACACGAGCTGTCGACAGCCATGCACCACCTGTCTCCGCGTTCCCGAAGGCACCGCCCATCCTCATGGGCGTTCGCGGGATGTCAAGATCTGGTAAGGTTCCTCGCGTTGCGTCGAATTAAACCACATGCTCCACCGCTTGTGCGGGTCCCCGTCAATTCCTTTGAGTTTCAGCCTTGCGGCCGTACTCCCCAGGCGGATTACTTATCGCATTCGCTTCGGCACAGACAGTCTTCCTGCCCACACCCAGTAATCATCGTTTACGGCCGGGACTACCAGGGTATCTAATCCTGTTCGCTCCCCCGGCTTTCGCACTTCAGCGTCAGTTACCGTCCAGTGAACTATCTTCATCATCGGCATTCCTGCACATATCTACGAATTTCACCTCTACTCGTGCAGTTCCGTCCACCTCTCCGGTACTCCAGCCTATCAGTTTCAAAGGCAGGCCTGCGGTTGAGCCGCAGGTTTTCACCCCTGACTTGAAAGGCCGCCTAGATGCCCTTTATGCCCAATAATTCCGGATAACGCTCGCGACATACGTATTACCGCGGCTGCTGGCACGTATTTAGCCGTCGCTTCTTCTGCAGGTACCGTCACTTACTTCTTCCCTGCTGAAAGCACTTTACAATCCGAAAACCGTCTTCGTGCACACAGAATTGCTGGATCAGGGTTGCCCCCATTGTCCAATATTCCCCACTGCTGCCTCCCGTAGGAGTAAGGGCCGTATCTCAGTCCCCTTGTGGCCGTCCACCCTCTCAGGCCGGCTACCTATCTTCGCCTTGGTGGGCCGTTACCCCTCCAACTAGCTAATAGGACGCAAGGCTCTCCGCAGGCGTCTCCTTTCATCACTAAGCTATGCAGCTTAATGACCTTATCCGGTATTATCAGCAGTTTCCTGCTGTTATCCCAGTCCCGCAGGCAAGTTCCTTACGCGTTACTCACCCGTCCGCCATGGTTACCATGGTGCAAGCACCACTTCCCCATCGACTTGCATGTGTTAAGCATTCTGTCAGCGTTCATCCTGAGCCAGGATCAAACTCTTCATTCAACTATTTCTTTTCACCTT
>NZ_KI272870.1 GCF_000469505.1 Leptotrichia sp. oral taxon 215 str. W9775
GAAGTGAAGGTTGTTTTTAAATAGAGGTTTATAGAAAGATGTAAAATAATATATAAATGACCACTATAAAACATTTACAAGAATAAAATAAGGAGAATATCGTGTTAGAAAATAAGGTAATAATAACTAATGAAAGTAATAAAAATAAAATATACGAAAAATCTAAAAATAAATGGATCATAGAATTAGATGGAAGTAAAATAAATAATTGGGATGATTTTTATAAGATTATTCAAAAAGAAATTGATATTTTAAATTATGATGAAAAATTTGGAATTGATGAGTACACTTATCATGATTTTGCTACAGATATTGCACTTTATTATGAAGTAAAAAAAAGGATGAAACAAGGTATTACATTAATCCTAAATTATAATTATAATTTTAGCAAATTAAATGATAAAGAAAAAGAGTATATTTATACAGATATTATTTTTACATTATTGTTGGAATGGTATATAGATATGAAAATAATATATAAGCAAGAAAAACCAACAATAAATATAGATTTTTATATTTTGGTAAATAATACTATTGAAATAGAAAATGAGCTGATAATATCTGTAGAAGAGGATAAAAAAGAAATTGATAAAAGATATTTAAATTATAAAACTATAGAAAAAAAATTATCGTTTTTTGAATTAAAAAAACAAATTAATGAAAGATTTTTTAAAAACGAATTATCAATAGAAGAGCGAAAAAAAATAAAAAATAAATTTCTTTTGAATAGCCTTTTTGAATATGTAAAAGAAAATAGTGAAAAAAATTTAAAAATATTATTATTTAATGATAACAACTTTTTCCTGTATAATAATATAATTTTAGTTCATATAATCGAACAAATTTTAATGAAAAATTATAATAAAAAACTAATTATATTTCTAATTTTTCCAAATAAAATATAATTAGTTTTCAAAATATGAGGGACAAAATAATTTTGAGTAAAATTTAGTTATTCTTTGAGTTAGTTTCAAATTTTGAGTATGGAAATATTCAAATTAATAATGGTGATATAAAATATGGTACAAGAATTGATACAAGAAATGTAAAAATTACTTCGAGAAAAGGAAAAAAACACTTGACATTAAATCATTTCATAAACTGAAATAAAATTATAAAAGAAAATATTTTAAGGAGTACATTGTTATGAAAAGATATTTAATAAAAGAAATTCTTTTAGCAGATACATATGAAAGAATAGCTTTAGTAAAAAGATTATCAGATGACAAAGAAATATTTGTATATTTTTTATCACACGATGATTACGTAACAGATATAAAAGAAATAAAAAGTATAAAAAAAGGAGATATTTTAGAAGGAAGATTATTAATTGATTTTGTATGTAAAAGTATGAAGATAAACAATAAAAAAAATGAACAAAGCTCACATTCTTTTTATTTTAAATCATTAGTTAATAAATCTAATAAAATATCATATGAACAACCTATAAAAAATTCATCTTATATTGAAGCGATAGTAGAAGTATATAGAGTAATAGATGAATATTCTATATATGTAAAATCAGATATTTCTGACAGAAAAATATTAATAGATTTTGAAAGTAAGGTGAGTTATGATAAAGGTGATATGATTTATATAGAGGGAGGATTAAAAATAGATGATTTTAAAGTTATTAAGAACTCAGAAAAAGAATAAAATATAAAATACATTAAAGTCAGAAAGTAAGAAGGAAAATAGAAATATAGGGGATTGATTTCTCCTATATTTCTTATATAAGGGTGTACACACTGGGGCTAGGAAGTTTTTTAGGAGATTTTGCAGACAGATATACTCCTGGAGAGGTACAGTATGGTACATCGGAAGAAGTAGGTAGACGTCAAAAGACTGAAAATTTAGCAGTAAAGCTGCCAACAGATATATTGGTCAGCAGGGCGGTCAACGGCTTTGTATTAAAACAGTTTAAAATGAATAAAGCAGGAAATACAAACAGGGAAGTCGCTACTGTTGAAAATACCTCAAAAGGTCCGGAATACATGAAGAAGGACAGTGTCTTTATAAATGACGGTACACCTGGAGGAACAGTAAAGCTTGAAAGCC
>NZ_KI272871.1 GCF_000469505.1 Leptotrichia sp. oral taxon 215 str. W9775
TTTTTAAGGTTGTCGAATTTTTTTATCCCATAAGATAGCCTTTTTATTACCTTTATCTTGTTATTTTTCCCTTCAACAAATCCATTATTTATATTATATTTTTGTATATTGTTTATTTCTTTTTCCCAGTTTGATAACGTTTCCCCTAGCTTAATACATTCCTTTATTCCTGATTCCTTCAGTTCTCCTATCAGATTATTCAGTTCATAACTGAATATTGTGACATCCTTTATTTCAAATATACTGAAAAATTTTGTCCTAAGATCATAAGCCCTTGAAAATATCTCTGAAAGGTTCTTCAGTTTCTTTAGCCTCTTCTTCTGTGAAGGACTGAATGCACTGTTTGGATTCTTTGCTATCAGCTTCCAGTATTTCTTGTATTCCTTGTACTTTGTATCTGAATTGAATAATCTTATCCTCACATCCCTTATCATCCAGTTTGCCTGCCTTATGACATGATATTTGTCTGCCACAATATCAGCATGTGGAAGACAGGAATACACTGTGTTCCTGAACTGCATGAACATATCCATTCCAACTTTTTTTATACTGTCTTTATGACAGAGAAGGAATTCCCTTATGGTTGATGATTTCCTGTCCTTTAAAATATCTATCAGGATATGGTTTGTATCATATATTGCCAGCTGGTACTTTTCTTTATCTGCATTCCCCTTAAATTCATCAAGGTATACAGTTTCATAGTCCAGTTCCTTATGAGGAACTTCAATGTCATGAAATATCCTCATGACAGTTGATATGCTCGTATTTTCTTCCCTTCCTATCTGAGTGAATGACTTCATCTCAGAAAGTTTTCTTCTTATTTCATCCTTGACTTCGTTTGAGATGCTGCAGTTCCTGTCCACAATATCTATTGAAGAAGTCATTCTTTTATTGCATACAGGACAGACATACCTCTGTTTTTCTATATGTAGGATAACTTTCCTGTTTCCATAACTGAGGCTTCTTACTGTAACAGTCCTGTAGTCATGTATATTCATCTTTCTTCCGCAGCAGTTATGCCTTATATCAGTTCTTATTCCATATACATGGTAGGTGTCACAGATA
>NZ_KI272872.1 GCF_000469505.1 Leptotrichia sp. oral taxon 215 str. W9775
CTTTCGCTCTCGCTCAAAAACTCACTTCGTTCGTGTGTTTTTAAATTTATTGTAGAGGTGTAGAAATTCTTGATAGATTTCGTCCTTATCTTCCTGGGGAATAGTCTCATTTTTAAAGAAATTTTTTAGATCTTCTGCAAACTTTTTTGCCTTTTTAGAAATTTTTTTCATTTTTATCACTCCAATTTTTTAGATTTTTGTGATAAAATAAAAGAGTATTTAAGTCGAGCAACTTAATACTTTACCCGCTGTTCGCTGCAGCGGGTTTTTATTTTATCAAATTTTGTTTTTTTCAAACCAATTTTTTAAATGTTCTAAGCTATTGAATGCAAATTCCTGAATATATTCATCATCAACATTTTGAAGTTTTATCGTTGGCATTTCTTTTCCATCAACTGACAAAACAGTCATAATATTGAATCTCTGAAAATTACTGTCATATAGCCGAATTTTTCTGCCTATGAAATTGTTAATTTTAATTGATCCTTGTTCTAAATTGCAAGAAACTTTTTCTTTTTCAAATGTGAATTCAAAGCCAGAAACTTTAGGTCTCCCCCTCCCTTTGTTATTGTATTTTTTTT
>NZ_KI272873.1:0-11213 GCF_000469505.1 Leptotrichia sp. oral taxon 215 str. W9775
TCTGTTGCTGGTGACATTGTCTTGAAGATTCCTAGTTTTAACATAGTCTGATTTTCACTTGATCTTCCTATATCTTTAAACTTGAATCTGTTATGTACTGCTCCTGCATACCATCCTGAACTGTTTCCAAGTTTTACTGTTTCATCTTCATGTAGGTATGCAAATCCATATGCATCGCTTGTATAATCTATTATTCCTGCCGTATCTGTACTATATTCATCTCTCATTCCGAATACTTTTATTTTATTTGACTGTTTAGACTTAGTATCCCATTCTTTAGATAAATGAGTTATTTCTTTGTCTATCAGTCTTCCTGTTCCATAAGTTCTCTGCTGTATATTTGCATATTGATGTCCCATCATTTCATCAATTGCCTGGAACATTAATACTTCTTCATTGTTTCCGATAGAGTTTAATTTTTGGAATAACTGATTTTCTCTAGTTCCTAATTCTTCAACTCCATATCTTTGTTCCAATCCATCAAGGAAGTTATATGTATCTGTCACTTCTACCGGTGTTGCTTTATTCCCTGCAAATGATGTATATGGTATTTTTGCCAGATAAATATTATGGATAAGTCCTGTTGTCTTATCTATTGTCGCTGTTGAAATCCATGATGCTGAACCTGAATATATATTCCAATCTGTTATCTGAGGGTTTGCTGTTATTGCATCATTATACGGTTTTATTATATTCTGTGCTACCTGAATATATTTACTTCGTGTATTTACCGCGGCTTCTGCCCCTACTATCAGATCTGCTTTCTGCGTCTGTATTGCACTCAATCCTGTTATCGGATTTGTTCCCCTCAATGTATCAATATACATTCCTATATTGGAAGTTAAGGCATCCCTTGTTTCAGGCAATGAATCAACCAGCTGAGGTGCTACAATTTGTCCGCTAGGTGCAATTATCTGGGCATCAAGTGCTCCCGGATTTGCAACTATTTCAACTCCTCCCACCTTCTTACCTGTCGGTTTATTTCCTGGTGTAAATTCTTTTGCCGCTCCTCCTGTTACAGTAAAGTTTCCATAGTTCTTTATCGTTCCACCCGCAGCTTTAAAGAATGCATAACCTCCTGCTGAATTTATATATATATTACCATGGTTTGTAAATTCTGCTCCTTTTCTTACAACTACTCCTACCGCTTTTTTAGGTGTTCCTACAGTTGTTATTGTTCCATAGTTAAATCCTTTTGCTCCTTCATCAAGATAGATTCCCATGGCTCCGTCCGCTTCAAGATTTATTGTTGCTGCTGAACCTGCTGCAGTACCATTGTATACTGTTGTTCCAGCTCCTACTCCATACATTCCTATACTGTCTTTCCCTTTTACGTTTATTGTTCCTTCATTGACAATATTTCCTGTATAGGCAGGTGTTGTTGCATCTCCTACAAATCCGGCTGCCATACCTATTGAATATCTTGAATTTGATGTATCTGAATCTCCTACACTTATGATTCCACCAAAATTACTTGCTGTACCTCCATTTGTACTGTAAATTCCAACATTTCCTATACCGCTTCTTAAATCCATATCCGCATAGTTGTTAACTGTTCCTGCAGAGTAAATTCCATAGTTGTCTCCTGATGTTCCGTTTGCTATAAGTTTTGTATGGTTGTCAACTGTTCCAGTATTATCTCTTGAATAAATATATATTGAGTTACCATTTAAATCAACACTGTTTACATTTGATGTAATATGGTTCCCCTGTCCTGCATTGGCAAATCCAAATGAACCGTTTCCTATGTTCATGGCCACACCATTAGCAACATTCACATTCTGCCCTGTTCCAGCTGTATATACTCCTACTGCAGAATTTTGACCTAATGTTATTGTCCCTGATGTTACATTTATGTTTCCACCTTGTGAGTATATTGCCGTTCCTTGAGATCCTGCTGCTATATTTCCTGTATTGTTAACTCCATATCCATAAATTCCTACAGCATTATCCCCTACCGTTATGTTTCCTGTATTTGTTACAGTATTGTTTGTTTTTGCGTATATTCCTATATTTGGTTTATTTGGATCAGATGCATTTCCTAATGTTATATTTCCTGCATTATTTACATCTGTATTTTCACCTATTATTCCAAATTCCTTTTCTGCTGATGTTCCGCTTACTGCTCCATTATTTGTGAATGTTCCTCCACCATTTGCAAATATTCCAATAATTCCTCCTGTTGTCCCTGTACTGTTTACAAGGTTTACATTTGTATTATTTGTTCCATTTGCAACATTGTATATGATTCCCATTCCTCTTCCTGTATTGCTTCCGGAATATTTATATTCTAAATTAGTTGATGTTGGCAATGCTGAACTTCCTGTCAGATAAATTCCCACTCCTCCATCTGCTGTTTCTATTCCGTAGTTACTGTTTAAATTTACTGTTGAGTTCTGGGCATATATTCCTATTCCGTTCGCTCCAACTTTTATATCTGATGAACCTGTTCCTGTAACATCTATGATTCCTCCACTTCCTGAATTTGAAGAATCTGTAACCGCAATTCCTACTCCTCCGTCTCCCAAAGTAAGCGTCTTGCTGTTTGTCACTGTTATTTCATTCAGTCCTACTCCTTTATTATCATCTGCAAATATTGCTATTCCATTATTTCCTGCAACATTTATTGTTCCGTCATTTATTATTTCTACGGCTTTTCCGGCTGCTCCTGCATCCTTTCCGTATGCCTGTACTGATGAACCTGTTGCCATCCCCACTATTCCATATCCTGAATTTGTTACATTTATTGTTCCTGCCGATGTATTTTCAAGTTTACTTCCATTTGTTCCATATATTCCAACACCATCATCAACAGTTACTGTTCCATTGTTAGTTATTGTTCCATAACTTACATTCATAGCCGCTTTATTTGACGCTCCACCTGTTATCTCAACTGTTCCCTGATTGTCATATCCTGAATCTGCATTGCTTGTTGCTGTCGTTGACGATGCCATTCCAAGACCTTTTCCTGTTGTTGAATATACTCTCACTCCTGGATTTATTGTAACTTTTTCTCTTACAAGCTGGACATTGTCAAAACTGTCTGTAGCTGTGGCATTTCCAAGCTGTGCATTTCCTCCTATTACAAATGTACCGTCTGAGTAGTATGCTTTATAATTTGAAGCATTGGCAGTAATATTTGCAAATTTTGTAGTTGTCAGAACATCAGATGCAAGGCTTCCAGAACCTGTCCATGTTACAGTAGGCCCTCCCACTGTATTTTTTACGATTTTTGCATCTCCTGTTACTGTCAGGTTTACATTTCCCATTCCGTTATATCTTGTCGTTGTTCCAGCTGCCGCTGCATAATCACTTGCAGCTCCCACAAGTATAGTTCCTTTACTCATACTTACATTAGTAGTACCTGTAATATTAATTTTTGAAGCTGCATCAGCATAGAATGGAGTTGTGTTGTCCACACCATTACTTCCAATATTTATGCTTCCTCCTCCAAATTTAACAGTTCCACCATTTATTGCGGCTATTCCTGCACTTTCTCCTGTATTTATAGCACTTCCTGTACCATTAATTTCAACTTCTCCGCCCTTAGCTAAAGCTCCAAGTCCATTTATTGTAGCATTTCCGCTAACAGTAACTTTTGAACCTGTTCCATCTGCATAAGCTCCTATATTCTTATATTTTTCTGCAGTTGTAGCCGCATCACTTGCCGCCCATTCATCTTTAGCTTCTATGTTTCCTGTAATTGCTATATCTCCTCCATCTTTTGAATATGCAATTACTGAACCGTATCCATATGCTTTTGTATTTTTAGCAGTTATTTTACCTCCATCTGCCACATAGGCAACTGGATTAAACTTAGTACCATTTACTTCGGCATATTTAGCTGACATTTCAACATCTACACCAAAGTTTATTTCAGATTTTGCATTCTGAAGAGCTAATTTTGTTGCCGAAGACATTCCTGCTACTCCATGAACTCCACCCATACGTGTAGTTGAATCACTCCATTTACCTTTTGCATAACCGATTATAGTTCCTATTGCCGCTTCATTACTACTATCCTGAGCAGAACTTACAATTTTATTATCATTCGTATATGAAGTATGACTTTTATTATAGTCAACTATTGCATCTGTTCTCAATGCTATTCCATTTTTTGCTTCAGTATGACTATTTGTAGGCATTGCAACGTCAACTTGTGTACCTCTTTCTGATGCAATCATTATGTTTCCTTTTGAATATTTACCAAATGTTACATCTATATCATTTATATAAAGAGCATGAACTTCATCTTTATCAACATAAACAAAATTATTAGTAGGATCAACTGCTCCTAAATCTGTAGAAGGTTTTATTCCCTTTCTTTGCCCTGATTGAGCTAAAACTCCTACGTTGTTTTCAACATATTTATTATCACCACTACCTATATTTCCTTCTGATGTTTGAGTTGTTGCCGATGAATTTAAAGCTAACTGTTCTCCTATTCTTGCACTTGGTTTTAACTCTCCCTGATGAATTCCTATTTTTGTTTTTTTCCAGCTGTCATGTCTATTAGCACCATCATTATAAATTGTTGTATATGGATATCCTGCCGCTGCATCAGGTAGTAAATCACTAAAATACATTATTACGTTTCCATCTCCATAAGATTCAGGTGCAGTTTTAAGATTTATTATCGGTGTCATTCCTGTACCATACATGTCAACTATATTTCCACCCTGTCCTATAAGATTTTGAAAATTTGGAGAATAACCTAATCCAGAATAAACTAAGTTGTTCCCACCTTCAAGCTTATATGTTCCTGTACTTGTTATATTAAAACTTCCTGATAATCCCATTACCGAGTAAATAGCATTTTTTTGTGATTTTATGTCAGCATCCACATGTCCAATAAATGCTCCTCTTTGTGCGAATGAGTTATAATCTCCTGAGTTTTGAACTACTCCATAATAAGATGAAGGATAAATATAAAATATCGTATTTTCATTCCCCTCTACATCTAATTTTATATTTTTAAATACTAATTTAGGTGCATGCCATGTTTCAATAGAGAACATTGCTGCCCTTCCTTTTAAATATCCTTCTATATCATGCAGAGTTCCATTCCATACCGTATGTAATGCAATTCCACCTTTTTTATTTGCTGTTCCTAGTAAGTTTGTTCCGTTATCATTTATATCTCCAGCAACATAAAATTTAACTGGATCTGTAGCAGAAGCTCCTCCATAGGTAAATCCTTTTACAACTGCTGTATTTTCATCGCCTTCTGTTATTCCAGTAGTACAAGCTGCTGGTGATGACACATATCTACAAGAACCACCTTTACTGTTAATACGCCAAATAGCAGCTGCAACCTTTCCTCCTGAAGGAGTTGCAACTCCACCTTGCACTTTATATGCTTTATTATTCAAATCTCCAGCTTGTAAATTATCAGGATCTATATTTGGATTGTTGGGATTTACTCCTAGAGTATAGATTGTCCCAGAAGCTTCTGTTTGATTTAAAAAAGCTGTAGTTGATCCACCTGTATCATAGTCCCCATATCTACCAGTTGTAAAACTAAAATCATTAAATGGCTTAGTATTTGGTTCTGGTAAGTTCAATGTCACTGTTGGCGGAGTAATTGTCGGCGGTGCCGCAGCTACCGGCGTTGTTGCAGCAACTGACAGAACAGGTGCTGATGGGGCATTCACTGGACCTAGTACTATATTTAAAGGTTGTTTATCAACTTTTCTAGGTTTTATTCCTGCACTTAATTCAAGACTTACAATTGGTTCAGGTACCGGATCTGCACTTGCTAAACCATATTGAGTAGTCAGTCCTTTTCTCAAAGTTGTAGATGCTGATTTTTCATTAGATGATGTTGGTAAAGTGCTATAAAACGGACTTAATGGAGATACATATCTGTTAAATACATTCTCTTCTCTTTGGAATATTCCTTCATATGGATATTTTTCTTTCTTGTCTCCTCTTCCTTTGTATGTTCCTCTCCAGTCACTGTAAAAATAGTTCATACCAAACTGCCATGAACTCCATGGAGATTTTACTACATGATCTCCCTGTTCCATTAACTGTACTAATTCAAGACTTGATGTCTTCATCAATTTGTTATTTTCTGTTTTAGCTTCCCTAAACAGTTTCTTCATATCTGTAATAGATGTCTGCAACCCTTTTTTCGCTGTTTCTATACTGTCTCCCTTATTAGATGTAAGAGATAACGAACCTGTAACCAGGAACGAAAACAGCAACGCTGCATTGTACTTTATATCTTTGCACTTTTTTGCAAAGGCTCTCAGTTCTTTTTCAATTCTCTTCAAATTGTTATCCATAACTACCTCCAACTTTCTTAAAGTTCAATTTTTTAATGCTTTTTCTTTACTTCCCTAAATTTTAATTTTGTTTTTTTATTTTAAGGATTTTTTTTACATTATTAATCTTAATATCCTTTTATTCTATAAGACTTATTTTAGCAAATTATAACAAAAATAAAAGATTATGTCAATTTCTTAATACCCTTTGACATAATCTTAATTAAATTTATTTGCTTTTTAACTGAGAAACTTGCATTTTTACAAATCTATGAGCTATTTATTTTTCCTAATTCAAAACATTTTCTCTCTCTTAAAACAATGTCTGCTGATTTGTTGCTGATAATTCAGGTACACATTCATATGTTTTCAGCAAGTCCATTACTGTTTTATTTAATTTTGTTCTTTTTACAAGATCTTCCATTGATAGAAATTCTCCTTTTTTTCTTTCATTTACAACATTAACCGCAACTGATTCACCAAGTCCGTCCATTGCAATTAACGGCATTCTTATCTTTCCATCTTCAATAGTGAAGGAAGTGGCTTCCGATTTATAAATATCTATCTGCATAAGCTCAATCTTTCTATAATGCATCTCAATCAGAATTTCATATAGGAACAGTTCCTGTTTTTCCTTTGCATTAAGGTTTCCTTTTGCATCAAGCTCCTTTTTTGACCTTTTCAGTTCATCCACAGGCTTGAACATGGCTGTCATTTTAAAATCAGCGGCCTTTCTATTTAAAAATGCCGTATAAAATTCAAGCGGATAATAAACTTTAAAATAAGCTATTCTCACAGCCATCATAACGTAAGCCACAGCGTGTCCTTTAGGGAACATATATTTTATTTTTTCGCACGAATCAATATACCACTGTTTTACCTTATGTTTTTTCATTATTTCTGAAAATTCTTTCCATTTTTCAGGATTTTTCGTAGGCTGACCTTTTCTGACAAATTCCATTATCGTAAAGGCAACCGATTTATCAAGCCCATTATCAATCAGATAGTTCATAATGTCATCACGGACTGTTATTATTTCACTTAAGGTAGCAATTCCCTGTCTTACATATTCCTGCGCATTATTCAGCCACACGTCAGTTCCATGGGAAAGCCCTGATATTCTCACAAGTTCCGCAAATGTTTTAGGTTTCGTATCCATAAGCATCTGTTTTACAAACGAAGTTCCAAATTCAGGTATTCCTGATGAACCTGTTTTAGAATCAATATCCGCAGGTTCCACACCAAGAGCCTCTGTTCCACTGAAAAGGCTCATAACCTTTTCATCATCAAGAGGAATACTGTAAATATCCACTCCTGTCAAATCCTGAAGTATTCTCAATGTAGTCGGATCATCATGTCCAAGTATATCAAGTTTTACAAGCTGCTCATCCATTACGTGATAATCAAAGTGAGTCGTTTTTGACTCGGCATTCATATCATTTGCCGGTCTCTGAATAGGACAGAAATCGTATATGGACTTGTCACTTGGTACAACTATCATTCCTCCCGGATGCTGGCCAGTTGTTTTTCTCGCCCCTTCACATCCTTTTGCAATTCTTGTAAGTTCAGCTTTTCTCTTACTTATTTCCGGACTTCCTTCTATTTCCTCAAAATATTTTCTCACATATCCAAAAGCGTTCTTCTCTGCCAATGTTGCAATTGTTCCTGCCCTGAATACATTATCAGATCCAAATAATTCTTCCGTATATTTATGTATTTCTCCCTGATATTCTCCTGAGAAGTTCAAATCTATATCCGGTACCTTATCTCCATTAAATCCCATAAATACTTCAAATGGTATTGCATGCCCGTCTTTTATATATTTTGTTCCACATTCAGGACAAACTTTATCAGGCAGGTCAGGCCCGCTCCCTTCAAATTCCATAAATTCCGTATGTTTACAGTTAGGACATCTGTAATGAGGATACAGACCGTTAACTTCAGTTATTCCCATCAGATACGCCACAATTGACGAACCTACGGATCCCCTTGATCCCACTAAATATCCATTATCAAGAGACTTCTTAACAAGTTTCTGGGCGATAAGGTAAAGAACCGCGAAACCATTTCCAATTATTGAGTTCAGCTCTTTTTCTATTCTTTCCTTCAGATGTTCAGGAACATTTTCCCCGTACAGTTCATGAAGTTTCGCATAAGTCATCTGCCTTACTTCTTCTTCAGCCCCCTCTATTTTTGGCGGATAGAATCCTGTAGGTATAGGTCTTACTTTTTCTATCATATCATTTATCTTATGAGTATTTTCTACAACAACTTCATATGCCTTGTCTTCACCTAAATATGAAAATTCTTCCAGCATTTCTTCAGTTGTTCTGAAAAATAGCCTTTTATCGTAAGAAAATATACGGCGACCCATTCCGCTTCCTAAAATAAGCACACTACGGTTAACCGCTTCCCTTTCTTCCAGATAATGGGCATCTCCTGTTGCAACTACTATTTTCCCCAGTTTTTTACCAAGATTGTAGAAATAATTATTCATCTCCACAATTTTATCAAGACTTTCAATATCTCCCGTTCCTTCCAGATCAACATAATTTGTCATGGGATGTATTTCAATATAGTCATAAAATTTTGCCCTTTCCTCAATATCTTTCAAATCCGATCCACGTATAAACATATTCGCAAGCTCACCGTTATTTCCAAATACTGCCGATGCCGAACTTGCAATTAGAAGATTTTCCCTTTTTTCATTTAGCAGTGATTTAGGTATTCTTGGCTTTCTGTTTCCAAAAAATTCAATATGACTTCTAGATATAAGCTCATAAAGATCCCTTAATCCTGCCTGATTTTTCACAAGAATCATTGTGTTCAAAGTTTCGGCATTCTGTATATTTGTCTCCAGTTCCCTACTTATTTCTGTAAGTTTTAATATTCCCCTACTTAGCACCATATTTAAAAATTTCTGAAATATTTCAGCAGTTGCCTTTGCATCATCCACTGCCCTATGGTGATTATCAAGGGAAATATTAAAATAGTTAGCTACATTCTTAAGTCCAAATCTTTTCTGATCAGGCAGCAGAACTCTTGCCCAGTGCAATGTATCAATAACACTTGGGGAATATTCCAGCCCTTGATTTTTAGCCTTCTGATTAATAAATCCCACATCAAACTTGGCATTGTGTGCAACAACTGTTGTATCCTTACAAAATTCTAAAAATTCAGGCAATACTTTTTCAATATTGTCAGCATCCTTCACCATATCATTTGTAATATTTGTAAGCCTTGTAATTTCTTCAGGAATATTCATTTCAGGATTTACAAACACAGAAAATTCATCTATTATTTCTTTTCCTTTTAATTTAATTGCTCCAATTTCAATTATTTTGTCATTATAAGGGTCAAGTCCTGTCGTTTCTATATCGAATACAACATAAACTTCTTCTTCTATCAGTTTATCTGACGGCTTTGTTATCATATCCTGCTCATCATCAACAACATAGGCTTCCACTCCAAAAATTATTTTAAAATTATCATTTGATTCCTTGTATGCAAAAGGAAAGGAATGCACTACTCCAAAATCTGTAACTGCAATTGCTTCATGACCAAATTCCTTTGCCCTCTTTGCCAAGTCCTTTGCAGAAACTACTCCGCTCATTTCACTCATATTTGTATGGGCATGAAGTTCTATTCTTTTCTTTTCTGCGTTATCTTTTCTAGCCTTCATTTTAGGCTCTATCTTGTCAATTTTCTTTGTATTTATGTAGTATTCCCCATTAAATCTGTCTGCTTCAAGTCTTCCAATTACCTTCACCCAGTCATTCAGACCTATTTTTACATCTTCGGATTTCTTAAGAAAAATTCTACATCCTATAGAATCTGCATAATCGGTAATTATAAAGTCACATTTTGTATTTCCATTTTTTGTTTCTGAAATATCTATGTGGAAAATATGCCCTTCAAGAGCAATTTCCTCATTCAGGTTCAAGCTGTCAAGCACACTGAAATCACTGGCTTTTCTGTCAGACACTTTTTTTCTGTAATCGCTATGCAATGTATTTCCCTTATTTCCATTCCATTTTTCCTTCGTTTCTTCCTTTGGTGGTTCAAATACAGGAAGTTCCTCCACCTTCACAGCCTTTTCCAGATTTTTCTTCTTTTCTTCAATCATTTTATGAATTTTTTCAAAATCCCCACTTGTAAATTCCAGATTAAAATTTTTTCCTGTGGCATTGTATATTCTCTGTTTCAGTTCTCTCAATATATCAGAATTTCTTCCATGCTCTATCAGATGTTCTGACGGAAGTTTTATAAAAATATTATCTTCAATATTATCCACTTCATAATTGGCAAAAATATACTGATGTCTTGCACTTTCAGACTTATAATTATCAATAATGAATCTTATGAAACCTTGCACATCTCTTTCAAGCGTTTCAGGTTCAACAGTTATTTTTATGCTGAGCTGAAGAGCTGTACCAAGACTTTTGTATAACAGTTTACGCAAATCTGCCAGTTCTTCATTTGCGTTATAGTCATTTACTTTAACATGTATTTCCATTGCCCTCTTTTTTGAAAACAGATTTATATGCTCTATCTTGAAACTTTTCATATCATACTTTGCCGTAAAATCATTTGACGGCTTTAATTTTAAATACTTTGCTGACATTCTATCATTACCTTTGCTTTCTAGTTTTTATTTTATAATTTTATTTTTTATATTATACAATATCCAAAAAATTATTACAAAAGTTTTTGGTTAGAGTTTATTTTATCCCTATAATACATATGAGGAAAAAAAAATACCGCCAATATAATATTGACGGCATTTTTCATATTTTTACTTAATTTCTTAATTAAAATTATATTTTAAATAGAAACTTTTTCTTTGAATAAGGAATTATTAGTAAATCGCTCTAAATCCAATTCCTCCTCTTATGTTACTTCCCTTAGTGTCATAACCTGCATTTACTGTTACTCCAAATCTTG
>NZ_KI272873.1:11313-59160 GCF_000469505.1 Leptotrichia sp. oral taxon 215 str. W9775
CATAACCTGCATTTACTGTTACTCCAAATCTTGTATTGTCAATTCCGATATTCAGGTCAAATTTACCATTTCCTCTTCTGTCTTCTTTTTCTTTTTCAAGGTTATACCATCCTGCTGAAGTGTATCCTACTCTGGCCTGATTTCTGTTCTGGATTTTTCCAAGTTCATTTTCATATGCAGCTGACAGTCCTACTGACAACTGTGTTCTTACTGCAAGAGGCTGCACATACTTAAATTCCACTCCTACTTCCGGTTTTACTGAGAAATAGTCATTTCCAGCTACTTCAAGACGCATTTCTCCAGATTTTTCTTTTATATCTGTAAATCTTCCATATTCCATTTTCAGCATTCCATATGGTCTAAGGTGTGTTCTCTCGCTCATTCTTATATCATAACCCAGTTCATTTTTCAATGCCGCTCCATACGAATAATAAGTACCTTTTGCTCCAAATACATCATCAACTATCCAGAATTTACGGTTAATATGGTTTATTCCACCAAATATATCCCCTGATATAGTCCATCTTAAGTTTCCATTATGGTCTCCTAGCGGTGACATTGTTTTGAATATTCCTAACTTAAGCATTGTCTGGTCTTCTTTTGAGCCTCCCAGATCTTTAAATTTAAATCTGTTAGTAACTGCTCCTGCATACCATCCACTTGAATGTCCTAATTTTACTGTTTCATCTTCATGAACATATGCAACTCCATAGGCATTGCTTCTATAATCGTGGATTCCTGCTGTATTTGTGTTATATTCATCTTTCATTCCGAATACTTTTATCTTATTGTTCTGTTTAGAAGGATTTCTCCATTCATTTTTTAAATATCTAAATTCCTTATCTAAAGAATTTCCTGTTTCATAGATTCTCTGTTGAGTATTTGCATACTGGTGTCCCTTCATTTCATCAACTGCCTGTGCAAATATTCCAGCTTCTCCTTTTCCAAGTTCATTAAGCTTGTCATAAATAGCTTTTTCCCTTGTTCCTGTACCTTCTACACCATATCTTTCTTCTAATCCGCTCATAAAGTTATAGGAATCTGTATCTTTTGCAAAGGAAGTATACGGTATTTTAGAAAGATATACATTTTTCAGTTCATTAGTAACCGGATCCTGAGTTGCAGTTGCTATCCAGCTCAAACTTCCTGAATATATTTGCCACTTCATTGTTGGATTAGTAGCATTTACCTGGCTGATTGCCGTATTGTAAGGGGCAATTATATTATCTCCCAGCAAAATATCCTTTGAATTTGTATATTTTGATGCTTCTGTACCAAATATAAGGTTAACTCTTTTCAGTCTACTTAAATGCTGAAGACCGCTAATAGGATTTGTATAGTTTACACCTGAAGTATCAACATACATTCCTAGGCCTGCTTTACCTCCACCATTATTTTCTACTGACATTTCTTCATTTGTCAGATTTATTGAAGTAGCTCCCACTGTGACAATATTTGCTGCTGGTGATGGAATATTTGTATCTAATGTTACAGGAGTTACGATTGATCCATCTCTAATTACTGAAGCAGAAGGTGCTCCAGGATAAGGCAGCTTAAATTCTATTCCTTTTACGCCTTTTGAAGTATCAGATCCTGTAGAAACATAGATTCTTTCAGAGTTTGTTCCACTTGCAGAAATACTTCCTCCATTTTCTTCCACTCTTGAATTTCTTCCTAGATATACTCCTATTCCATCTTCAGAATTAATATTAATTGTTCCATAGTTCTTTATAACTCCATTATTTAATGTATACACTCCTATTATTGAATCTCCGTTTGGTCCGGCAGTAGTCTGAATATTTCCGTAATTTTCTCCGACAGCATAGTCATCTATATACATTCCAACAGAACTTGAACCTGAAAGGTTAATATCTCCTCTATTTATCGCCTTGGAACCTGCACCGCTCGCATACATTCCAACTCCATTTTCATCAATTACATTAATTACTCCAGTATTTTCTATAGAAGCTCCATTTTTTGCTCCCATTCCTATTGAATATGCATTTGTTGCCGTGTCAGATTTTCCAACAGTTATATTTCCGGAATTTATGGCATTTCCCATACTTCCATCTACATATATTCCTACGTTTCCTTCACCATTTCTAAAATCAATATTTCCACTGTTAACAACATTTCCAGCTGAATATATTCCAAAATTTCTTCCTGCAGAACCTGCTACTGAAGTTATATTTGAAGTATTAATTATATTGCTGTTTGGACCTGCTGAATAAATATATGCAGAATTATCTCCAAGACCTATATTTGCTATATTACTTATTATTGTGTTTCCAGGTGTTGATGTATTTGAATCCATTATACCTACAGATCCATTTCCTATCACCATATTTGCGGCATTTCCGGCAGTCAGAGTCTGATTAGTTCCAGTCATATAAATTCCTGCTCCGTTATTATTACCTACTTTTATAGTTCCTGAATTTACATTTATATTCTTTCCTAATGAGTAAATTCCTACACCTGAATCTCCAACTGTAATATCTCCATCATTTTCTACTTCATATCCATATATTCCTATACTTCTTGCTTTTGTTTCAATTTTTGAACCTGAAGCTGTTTTTACTTTATTATTTTCACCATTTGTATATATTCCAACATTGCTGTCATTATTTATAGATGCTGAATCATCAGAAAATTCTATTGTTCCATTATTTTCTATAACATATCCGGCATTTCCTGTATCTTTTAAGGCATATATTCCTGTATTTTTATCTCCAGCCATAGTTATTGTTCCTGTATTGTTTACAAGTGTAGTTCCAGCTGTCAAAATATTTCCAGGTTTATATATCATTGCAGCACTTTCTCCCTGCGTTGATGTTATAGTTCCACTATTTCTAAGTACTTCCGAAGAAGGTGTCGATGAAGTATTTTCAAAGAACATACCTGTATTTCCTGTTCCATTCAGATTTATCGAACCTTCATTTGACATCAGTGAATTTGCTGTTCCAAAAAGTGCAGTAGCAGCTGTTCCACCAAGCGTAATATTTCCTCTATTTATAATATTTCCATTTTCAGCAAATATTCCTATGGAATTTGTTCCTGCAAGATTTATATTTCCTGCTGTTTCATTTACCAATGTTACATAATTTTTATTGGAATTTTTATTTTTCTGGGCTATAGCCGCCTGTCCTGCCGCTGTTCCAGAGATAGTATTTTCATTAATTATTGATGAATTTGAAATCTCAAGCTGATTATAGCTGTCAGTAGTGCTATCTAAATTTACAGGTGCATCTACCTTAAGTTCACTTAAATACATCATAAATGTTTTATAATCTGAACCTGTTATTACAGGAGCTCCTGTAAGTCCACTTAAAGCTCCGGCAGCTGTATTACTCAAATTCATTTTTACATTTGAAGCAACGAACAATCTGGAACCGTTTTGCATATTTAAATTCGCATTACCTAAAGTTCCTCCAAAGTTTGTATTGAAGTAATTTTGGATATCTCCTGTAAGGAATGAACCATAAGATATTGAATTATTATACCCTGACACACTTCCAGCAGATGAAAGTGCTCCTGGAATATAGTAAAATGCCGTACCTCTATTTGTTGCATCTGTTCCACCTTGAACAACTGCATTTAATGTACCATTTACAAGAACTCTTCCTGTTCCTGCATTTCCATTATAAAATAATAGTGACTTGCTTCCAGTTGTTGTATTTACAGTTTTTCCTGAAGCTATTTCAATGTTCCCATTATTATCTGAATAGAAGTTTACAGCACCATCTGATGCATTAATAGTAGAATTTCCTATTTTTAAAGTCCCATTTGAATATACTCCAAGAGATTTATCTCCATTTACATTTACAGTAAGCGTTCCTCCTGTACTGTCAACTGTTGATCCCTGTCCTGTAACAATTCCGTATGTTCCTGAAGTAGCAGTATTTCCTCCTGACACAGTTACAGAACCTGTATTTGTTATTTTCCCTGTATCGGAAGTCATAAGCCCTATAGAACCATCTGAAGTAGCAGATATACTACCTTTATTTTCTCCTTCACCTGTTCCATAAACAGCCATTCCAATATTTTCCCCTGCAGTAATATTTACCTTTCCTGCAGTATCATTTATAACTTTTGCATTATCTGTAAAAAGTCCTATATTATGTTTTCCTGTACTTGTTATATCTATTTTATTTTCATTTTTAAGTACAGGTATTAAAGTTCCTGTCTTATTTGCACGTAGTCCAATTGCTTTGTCCTTGCTTCCTTCAATGCTTATCGTTCCTTTATTTGTTCCCGATACTTCTTCTGAGTATATTCCAAACGAATCTTTTCCTTTTATTGTTATTATTCCGCTGGCACTATTTTCAAGAACAGCATTTCCACGAGTACCTACCCAGTCATTTGCTTTTTTTACAGCAATTCCCCCGGAAGTGTCATTATTAACATTTATTGTACCATCATTTTTAAATTCTGTATTCTCGCTTAATCTACTATCATTTCCATATGCTCCAAATGCTATACCGTAACTTCCTGTCCCTCCAAGAGTTATAGTTCCTCCTGCACTATTTAAAGCTTTTATAACCACGTCATTATAAAATCCGCTTGGATAAGTTGCTCTTAGTCCTGCATTTTCTGTTGATGCATACAGTTTTCTGTTTACAATATTTATTCCGGTAGATTCATTTCCAGCAAGATTTATTTTCCCTCTGTTTTCAAATGTCTGCATACTTCCTGTAGCATTTGGCTGTTCCGGAGTCATTGTAAGACCCAGCTGTTTGTTACCAAGACCGTTAATATCACCTTCATTTATAGCAGAAAATATCCCTACCAATGGATTTCCCTGTATCTCCAATCCTCCAGTAGTTTCATTATAAAGATTTATAGTACCTTTATTTACAATATCTGCTTTCTGAACATCTGCACGTCCCCAGTCTCCTGCATCTACTACACCTGCTCTGACTCCATTTCTTTTTATATTTAAAGTAAGTCCCGGACCTATCGTGTAGGTTTTTGTAGTACCTCCTGTTCCTGCAACTCCTATATCTATAAATGTTTCCGCTATTCTTGTAGTTGCACTTGGACTGTGTGTACTAGGATCATTCTGATTTCTTGCAGGTGTCGTGTTATTAATTTCATATGTTCCAGGAGTTGTTGCATTGCTATTTAAACCTAGAGTATCCAATCCAGTAGAGTTCCATATTGCTGATAGTGATATTGCCGTAACATTAACTGCAGGTGGATTTAACACTGGTATCTCAGGTTTTACAGGATGAAATTCCACTGTTTCAGGAACCTGAGGATTTGCTACAGACTTCTCAGCTACCGTTACATCTATTTTTTGAATGACTCTAGGATTTATAGTTGCAAACATTCCTATTTCACTTTTAGGTTCATAAGTAGAAATAAGATCAAGCGAAGTTGAATTATAATTTCCATTACTTGTATTTGCAGTATATTTTGTTAAATCAGAAGTCATCCCTCTGTTATACTTTATATTTTCAGTTTTTCCTCCGTATCCTTTATAACGTCCTCCCCAGTTATTATAAAAATAGTTCACACCAAACTGCCATGAACTCCATGGAGATTTTACTACATGATCTCCTTGTTCCATAAGTTTTACCAACTCAAGATTTGCACCTTTTATTAACTTATTATTTTCCTTTCTTGCTTCCTTAAATATATCCTTCATGTCATCTATGGAAGTTACAAGCTGCTTTTTTTCACCATTTATTGAATTATTTTCATCTGATTTTCCTACTGCCTGAGCTATACCGCCAGTCATAAGAAAAGTAAAAAGTAGACTTTTTGTATATTTTATTTCTTTGCTTCTTTTAATAAAAGATCTTAATCTCTTTTCTAAACTTCTCAAATTATTACTCATTTTGCTCTCCTTTTTTGTATTTTTTATAACAAATCCCTTTTAATAATAACTTTTCTTAGTTTTATTCAGTTTATTATATTAAAAAGGTTATATTATATTATTACATTATCTAAATTACAGAAAATAAAAGTTTTTTAATCTTAAAAAATTTTTTTATATTTTTTAACACTTCTATTTATCAGTAATCAGACATTCTTTCTTACGAAATTCTAAGGCAAATTATACCAAATACAAACGAAAAAATCAATATATTTTTTATATACAAAATTTTAAATAAAATTTTAACAAAAAAAAATACATAAATCAGAATTTCTTCTAATCTACATATTTTCTTAAAATTTCACATTCAGTTTGGTTTTTCTTTTCTAAAACCTCGTTTTTAAATCTCAATCACATTCGCATCGTATCCAATGCTTTCAAGGTATTTTAATAAATCAGATGTTTTAATAAATATTGTTTTTTCATTTGTATTTGGATGAAAGCTCATACGTTTTTCGCCTATTATTTCTTTATCTATATACACCTTTATATCCTTATCTTTATTATTTAATAAGCCAAATGGCGATACAGTTCCCGGTGGCAGCATCATTTTTTCATAAAGACTTTTTTCAGATGCCATTTTTATCTGATTCGCAGAAACTATTTCCTTGAATCTAAGCATATCCAGCCTTTTACTGTCATCCATAATAAGAAGATAAAACTCCGTCTTTTTTCTGTTTGTCAGAAACATAGTTTTTGTACGGACTCCTTCTATCCCTTCAATGAATTTATCTGCAAGTTCTGTAGTTACTGCAGGTTCGTGCTCCACAAGTTCAAAAGGAATGTCAAGTTCATCCAGTTTTTCTTTTACCTTCAAAAACATATCCATTATTACATCCTCCTTATGATTTCTTATTACAGATTATTTTTCAAGCCATTCTTTCAATAAATCTTCTGCTTTTTCAATTTCAGAACTGTCTATTGAAAGTCCTTTAGTAACAGTTGAATTTGGGCAAAGTTTCTTTATATCTCTTACACTTGTTCCAAGTCCGCTTCCTCCGTTTGTACATATTGGCTTAATTGTTTTTCCTTCAAAACCGTATTCTTCTAGGAATGTAAAAACAACCATTGGCATTGTATTGCAATAATTAGGGTATGCCAGATAAATTGTGTCATATTTTTCAGGCTCCTGAAGATATTCGTCAAGCTCAGGTCTTGCGTTATTATTAAAATCTCTTTCTGCTTCTTCAGCACATATTTTATAATTATCAGAATATTCCACAAGTTGTTTTATCTGGAAAACTTCCGCTCCAGTCATTTCCTGTAATTTTTCTGCAACAATTTCTGTGTTTCCTTTTTTTACTTCCTTAATTTCTCCATCAAAATAATTTTGTCCTCTTCTTGAATAAAAAGCTATTAAATCTGCCATTGATTGACCTCCAAAAATTTATTTTATAATTTTATTATCACTTAATATATATTGTACCTTTTTAAAGGAAAAAAAACAAGTCTTAATAATATTTTTAATAGATTTTTTCATTATATTTGCACACAGCAATAAAATTTTAATCAAGATATTTACTCTTTATCTAAAAATATGATATAATCAGATATATAATTACGAATGGAGGATTTTATGGGAAGACATGGTACAATAGCAGGGCGTAAAGAAGCTCAGGATAAAAAAAGAGCCGCTTCTTTTACAAAACTTGTCAGACTTATAACTGTTGCTGCAAGAGGTGGAGATAATCCTGAATTTAACGTTGCCCTTAAACATGCAATTGAAAAAGCTAAAGCAATTAATATGCCTAACGATAATATTAACAGAGCTATAAAGAAAGGTGCAGGAACAGATGGTTCCAATGCTTTTGAAACATTAAACTACGAAGGATATGGACCAGGAGGAGTTGCAATAATTGTTGAAGCACTGACTGACAATAAAAATAGAACTGCCGCATCTGTAAAAACTGCTTTTGATAGAAATGGTGGAAACCTTGGTGTTTCAGGATCAGTTTCGTACATGTTTGGAAGAAAAGGTGAAATCATTATTGAGAAAACTGCTGATATTGATGAGGATGCATTAATGGAAGTTGCCCTTGAAGCAGGAATGGAAGACATGGAAACTTTAGAAGACAGTTTCTACATTACTACAGAAACTTCAAACTTCGACGCTGTTGCCGATGCTTTAAGAGCGGCAGGATATACATTGCTTGAAGCTGATATTCAGTACCTTCCATCTATTGAGGTGGAAACTCTTGAAGAAAACGATCTTCAAAAATTGGCAAAATTAATCGATGTTCTTGAAAATGACGACGATGTTCAAAAAGTTCATCATAATTTTGCAGGTGACCTTTAGTTCTAATAACCTATAATAGAATAAATTTAGCGAAATCAATTTATTTTAAAAAGTTTTCGCTATTTTTTTATTCTCTTTTCCCAATACATATTATAAAGTTTACAACAATAAAAAATGAGGGCTGAGAAACCCATGGCAAAAAATATATAATAAATATTTCTTCTGCTCATTTTTCCAAATACCCTCATAAATAAATTCTATTTCCTGTAAAATTATCTAATACTGTTGTTATATTCTCCTACAAGTTCGTTAAACTGCTTAACTATATTTTCAGGAGTTCCGTCTTCATTTTCAAGGAAAAAGCTGTTACGTAAAGTATGCTCATCTACTGCTTTTTTAGTTTCTATTCTTTCTATAAGAGATACAAGAGCCGCCTTGAAGTCATTTGCTTCATCCAGGAATCTTTCAAAGCTATGAGTATCAGTAGCTTTTTTCCCTTCCATTTTTATCAGTTTTTCATCTCTTATAGAAGTTTGATAGTCAGCTGTTGCTTTAATTAATTTTTCCTGTAAAGCTTTAAATTTAGATGCATCTCCAGCACTTGTAAAGTTAGCACCATTTAGCTTCTGAGCACTGATTTCAGCCAATACTTCTTCTGCAACATTCATAATTGTCATTCTGTTGTATGCTATCATTCTTCCTTCTTTTTGATACATTTTAGCTTCTGATTCTTTTTGTTCAGCAACTTTTTTATCCATTGCAGTTCTAAATGGAACAACTGCCGCTTCATATTTCTTTATAAGTTCCAGGAATTTAGTATGGTATTCCTGTGCTTTTTTATAATTGTCACTTGTGTAGTCTTTTCCGTCATAATACCCTTTCATATCCTGAGCAAGTGGTTGCAATTCTTCAAATATTGGAAGCAATGCATCCAAACTTTTATCTAAATCATCCCATTTTGGTTTAGCTTCTTTTGCTTTCTGCATTTGTTGAATAATTTGAGGAATTTGATAAAGATTAACATTTATACTTCCATCCGGTTTCTTAAACTGAGCTTCTGAGCCCGCATCTTCAAAGTAATCTCCTGCACTCTTTTCAAAACTCAGCAACTGATTGTGAACTCCAACATAAAAATTGTATTTTTCAACTTCATTTACCTGTTTACTGCTTCCTCCTTTATTATTTCCTAAATCTTTAAAAGGATCATTTTTTGTTCCTTTTTTTCCACATGATATTACTAATACCAGCATAGTTAATATCACTAAAATTTTCTTCATGACTGTTCCTCTCTTTCTTAATTTGTATTTATTATTTGTTTTACTAATAAATTTATAGGATTTATAAAAATAATTTATACATAATCACTTTTATTTTTTATATTCTATCCCTCAAAATTTTATTTTGTTTTTATTTGTTTTTTTATATTTTTTCGTTATATTATTCTTTGCACTCAGAAATTTTCATTTGAACAGAAATATCCTTCTCACAATAATTAAATACCCTTTCAATTCTATCCTTCAATATTTCAAGGTACTGCTTCCTGTAATTTTCATTTTTCTGCATTTCCCTTATTTCACACTCCCAGACAGTTATGACACTTATATCCATTTCAAAAAGCTTCTCCTTAACTTCCATATCCCTTTCCACATTTCTCCTGAACTTCTTTCTTCAGAATTCTTCGTGTATATGAGGAAATGTAGCTATTTTACAGTTTTCATGCCTATGCCAGAAACAACCTTTCACAAATATTGCTGTTTTATACTTCAGTTTGTATTCTTTGATTTTATTCTCGCCATATTCTGGCTTCTTGTGAGGGGCTTCTTCTTTTTCATATCTTAATTTCCTTATAAAAATCTTACCTGTAAATTTAAATATTTCCCCCCATTTTACTTTATTTTTTATTTTTTTCTATATCTACACCCTCAGTTCTTCCCTCTCCTCTGTCACTTCATCCTTATATTTTTCAAGGATAGGATCTATTTCTTCCCTTATGAAGTCTTCTGTCTGTTGAGGTGCAAATCCTGTATAATTTGCTGAAACAAGGATTCCTTCCATGTCTTCCGCCTTAAGTCCCAGCCTTCCGTCCTTTATAATTCTATCAATTAATCTGTTAGGATTTCCATTCAGCTTAATTTCCTTTGTTTCCTCCATTGAAAGTTCCCTAATAATTTCATGAACTTCCTGTCTGTCCATTCCCTTTTTCACTGATTCCATAATAATATTTTCAGTTGCCATAAATGGAAGCTCTTTCTGAATATTTGCTTCAATTACCTTCGGATAAACAACAACTCCGTCCATAATATTAAGCCATATAATCAGAATTGCATCCACAGCTAAAAATGCCTGAGGAATAGATAATCTCTTACTTGCAGAGTCATCCAGAGTTCTTTCAAACCACTGTGTTGCAAAAACCAATGCACCTGTCTGTGAGCTTGAAATTACATATTTTGCAAGGGAAGAAATTCTTTCACTTCTCATTGGATTTCTTTTATATGCCATTGCACTTGAACCAATCTGATTCTTTTCAAAAGGTTCTTCCAGCTCTTTCAGATGCTGTAAAAGTCTGAAATCATTTGTAAACTTATGGGCTGACTGTGCGATATTTGAAAGCAGGTTCAATGTCTGGGCATCAACCTTTCTGTCATAAGTCTGTCCTGAAACTCCTTGTTTTTTACTAAATCCTGCCTTTTCAGTAACCAGTTTATCAAGCTGTTTCACTTTTTCAAAATCTCCGTCAAAAAGTTCCTTAAAGCTTGCCTGTGTTCCTGTAGTACCTTTTACTCCCCTGAATCTCAAGTTATCCAGTCTAAATTCCAGTTCTTCAAAATCAAGAAGTAATGAATGAAGCCATAAAGTCGCTCTTTTTCCTACTGTTGTAAGCTGTGCAGCCTGAAAATGTGTAAATCCCAAAGTAGGAAGTGATTTATATTCTAAGGAAAATTCCTTCATTCTTTTAATCAGTGTAAGTAATTTTTTTCTAATAATAAGGAGTCCTTCTTTTATCTGGATTAAGTCAGTATTATCTCCCACATAGGCACTTGTAGCTCCAAGATGTATTATTTTTCTTGCATTTTTAGCCTGTTCACCATACGTATGCACATGTGCCATTACATCATGTCTTAATTTTTTTTCAAACTCTGCTGCAACTTCAAAATCAACATCATCTTTATATTTTTTAAGTTCTGCTATCTGTTCATCTGTAATAAAATCAAGCCCAAGTTCCTTCTCAGCTTCCGCAAGATTTATCCACAGCTGTCTCCATGTTCTAAACTTGAATTCCGGAGAAAACACATGCAGCATTTCCTTGCTTGAATATCTCTCTGCCAGTGGATTTGAATATATGTCCATATTTTCCATATTTGAAATTCCTCCTTATTATTTTATTATTATTTCTTTTTGTCAGAAACAACTAAAATTGAGTTCACTTTTTCGCTACTTCATTTTAAAATATTCATCTCTAGTTGAAACTAAGAATTACATTCTGCTATTTTATTAATTAAAATATATTTATATTTTTCTATTTTGAATACTCTATTTTTAATTTTATGGTAAATAAATATCTCTGGCAACCCATCCAAAACTTAATGTTATTGTACTTCTTTTTATTTTTTTATCTTTAAATTCAGTTTTTAAATAAGGCGCACTAATATAACGTGAATTTCCAAGTTCATGAAATCCTTCAATTGTAGAATTATTAATATTATATGACAAATCAACAATATAGTCCTTGTATTTAAATCCAACTGATGCTCCGTACATCCATCCTGAATTAATTTTGTAATCTGTCTTTACTCTTCTATACTCTGTTCCAGTATAACCTGAATATCTTCCTTTTTGCCCTATTATTCCAAGATTAAGTGAAACATAAGGTGTCCAGTCAGATTCTTTTCTAAAATTATATCTTCCTGTAAGATAAAGTGGTATAGAATGAAGACCTTTCGTCTTTTCATTTTCGTAATCTAAAATATCCTTGCTCATTTTGGAATAACGATATCCTATTCCCCATCCACCTTCCAATCTTTCAGTAATATTATCATGATATTCTATAACTACGGAACCTCCATTTCCAGAAATTTTTTTATCTGTTTTGAGATATTCTATATTACTGTTATTGTTGATATCTGCTCCATAACGTAGTTCTAAAGTATTTGAAAAACTTCTAGCTCCTATAAGTAGCAAACTTGCAATTATAATTTTTTTCATATTTTTCCTCCTGTAAGTAATGCTTTTAATTGAATTTTATCATTATAAAAAGATATGAAAATCCTAATTTTTATAACATATTTTTCAGAATTAAGTAAGAAATTTTTTATGCTATTTTACAACTTCTCCATTCCAGTCCTGTATTCCACCAAAATCAATTACATTTGTATAACCTTTTTCGATTAATCTTAATGCAGCTTCTCTGCTTCTTCTTCCACTTCTGCAGTAAACTAAAATCAAATCATCTTTATTTTTCAATTTTGTTTCTGCTTCATTTTCAATAGTTTCAAGCGGAACAGAAATTGCATTTGGAATATGTCCTTCATTGTATTCCTCTAAGCTTCTAACATCTACAACTATTGGTTTTTCAGTTAACATAATATTTTTAGCTTCATCTGAAGTTATTTTTTTATATTCTGCCTTTTTTTCATTTTTTACTTCTTTTGAATCTACTGAAACCTGTTTGCTATTCATTGTTCTACCACATGAAATTCCTAATACAGAAATTAATCCAACTATTGCCATAAGTGCTATTTTTTTTATTTTCATCTTTATCTCCATTCTATTTTTTATTTTAATTTAATTATTCCAAATATAAATTATTCCATCCTTAAAATATATTTTCTTTACCCAATCCTCATTTTCATTGAACTTTACATCAAAAGGTTCATATCTGACTCCTTTTTTTCTTTCATTAGTTTCATCTAAAAAACCAACTATGTATATTTTTTCATCCGTTTTAATAAAATTTCTTATCATTTTAGTAGATACTGCCTTACTTACTACAATTTTAGGCTTTTTACCATTTATCTGAAAATCTTTTTCAGTGTATACTTTTTTATCTTTTCCAATTGCCCTAAAATTCTGATATTCTAATTCTATCTCATTTTCATTGGTTTTTAGTAATCCATGACCGACTAATTTTAATGTAAGCGTTTCAAAAGAAATATTAGAAGTTGCTATATTTTTAAGTTTATCTGATTTATTTCCCTCTAATTTTTCCAGTTCTTCCCTTGCAGGTTCTACTCCATTTTCCAAAGCTCTTTTATACCATTTTTTAGCTTCTTCAATTTTTCCATTTTCTTCATAAAAACTTGCCAAGTTATACATACTTCCGACAAACCCTTTTTCAATTGCTTTCAAATGAGTTTCTTCACTTTTTTTTGTTTCTCCTAATTTTTCATAAACTAAAGCTAAGTTTACAAGAAGACCATCATTTTCATTATTTTTCAAAGCTTTTAAATAATATTCCTTAGCTTTCTTATAATCTTCTAATCTTTGATAAATAAATCCTAACATCCTTATAGAATTTTGATGATTCTGTTCCGCTGCTTTTAAGTAATATTTTTCAGCTTTTTTCAAATCCTCATAGTTATGAAAATACAAATTTCCTAAATTGTAATATCCTTTAACATCTCCACTTTCTCCAGCTTTTAAATAATACTCTACTGCTTTTTCAAGTTTCCCATTTTCAGAATAAAGAAGTGCTAAATTATTATATGCCTGTATTACACCTTTCTTTATTGCCTGCAAATAATATTTTTCAGCCTGAGGAAAGTTTTTCTCAATTCTATAAACTTCAGCTAAATTAAATAATGCAACTGTTCCACCTTTATCTACTGATTTTTGAAAATATTTTTTAGCTTCTGAATAATTTTCTTTTAAATAATACAAATTTCCTAAATCATTTAAAGCTATTATATTTCCTTTATCAATTGCAGACAAATATAATTTTTCTGCATTTTTAAAATCTTTCTGATAAAAAAATTCCCTTGCCTGTTCTACTTCTTTATCACCATTTTCAGCCATTGCAAAGGTTGAAAAGAGTAATATGCTAATTAAAATTAATAATTTCTTCAATATTCCATCAACTCCTAAAAATTATTTCACAATTTCAGTCAAGTCATATCTATAAATATTTTGACTTCTTTCAGGTCCTACTGAAATCATGGATACATTACATTTTAATTTCTTTTCTATATATTCTACATATTTTTTACAGTTTTCAGGCAGTTCATCGTAATTTTTTATTTGTGTAATATCTTCAGTCCATCCAGGAAGTTCATCATAAACTATATTCAATGTTTTAGATTTTCTTAAATTTCCAGGATAAGAATGATAAACTTTTCCATCAATTTCATATCCCACTGCCACTTTTATCGTTTCAAATCCAGTAAGTACATCAAGTTTTGTCAGTACAATATCAGTTAGTCCATCTATCAGCACAGCGTATCTTCCTATTACAAGGTCAAGCCATCCACATCTTCTAGGACGTCCTGTAGTTGCTCCATATTCATGTCCCACTGTTCTTAATTTTTCTCCAGTTTCATCATTAAGCTCTGTAGGGAAAGGCCCTTCTCCTACTCTTGTTGTATAAGCCTTCATAACTCCAAGAATTCTGTTTATCTTTTTAGGTGAAACTCCTGTACCTACTGTCACACCTCCAGCTGTAGGTGAAGATGACGTAACATAAGGATATGTTCCATAGTCAATGTCAAGCATTAATGCCTGTGCTCCTTCAAATAGAACCTGTTTTCCTTCTTCAATAGCTTCATTTATTTCTACAACTCCGTCTATTATTCTATGTCTTATTTTTTCAGCAAGTTTCATAAATCTTTCATATAATTCTTCCAAATCAAATGTATCTTTTCCATATCTTGTCAGCATATCATTTTTTTCTTTTACATTCCACTCCAGCTTATCCCTAAATCTTTCAGGCTCAAGCAAATCTCCTATTCTTATTCCGTTTCTTGCAATCTTGTCAATATAGCAAGGTCCTATTCCCCTCTGGGTAGTTCCTATCTTATTTGCTCCCATTGCTTCTTCCTTTGCTTTATCTATCTCAATGTGATAAGGCATTATTACATGAGCTCTCTCATCTATAAACAATTTATCCAGATTTTTTCCTCTTTTTTCCAATGCTTCTATTTCTTTTAAAAGCACTTCAATGTCAACAACTACTCCTGCTCCAATAACACATTTTCCCTGTGAATTTATAATACCTGAAGGAAGCAGATGCAAAATAAACTTTTCATCATTTACAACAACAGTATGACCGGCATTATTTCCTCCCTGGAATCTCACAATATAATCAGCCTTAGGTGAGAGAACGTCTATTATTTTCCCTTTTCCTTCATCTCCCCATTGTGTTCCTATAATTACAAAAGTATTATTTTCCATTTTTATTCCTCCTCTTTCTTTACAATTCCAATATAAGATAAGTTTCTGTGTTTCTGTGCAAAATCTATTCCGTACCCGACTACAAATTCATCAGGTATTTTAAATCCTGTATAATCCACTTCTATCTCAACTTCCCTTCTTTCAGGTTTGTCAAGCAGAGTACATATTTTAATACTTTTTGGTTCTCTGGTTTTAAGCATTTCCAGAACTTTTTTCAATGTGTGGCCGGTGTCTATTATGTCTTCAACAACTATTACATTTTTACCTCTGATATCCTCTTCCAAATCTTTTTTAATTTTTACATCCCTTGAACTTTCTAATTCGTTTCCATAACTTGAGACAATCATAAAGTCAAGAGTTACTTCTGTTTTCAGTTCCCTTACAAGATCACTTAAAAAAAGTACCGATCCACGTAAAAGCCCAATTAACAGGATTTCTTCCCCTTTATAGTCATTGTCAATCTGAAGTGCCAATTCTTTTACCTTTTCTGAGATTTCTTCTTTCGAGATTAATGTTCCAATGCTGTATTTGAACACTGCTTCTCCCTCCAATTCAAAATAAATTTATATGTTACCTTGTGAAATGTGTAAAATGAAAAAAATTCTATTCGTTTACTTCTTATTTTACTATATTTATATATTTTTTTCAATTACAATTTACTTTTTCTAAAATATATCAATTATACAAAAAAATCATTAAAAATTTTCCCTACTGATTTTTTTTTCATAATATACTATTATTATATAACAAATGTTATAATTTTTTTATAGGAGATGATAGTATGAAGTTTAAAAAAACAATGTTCCTACTGACATTATTTATTCTGATGCTTGAATTTTCATCATATGTTCTTGCATGTACAGGAGTTATTGTAGGTAAAGGATTGACAACTGACGGAAGTTATATTTTCGGAAGAAATGAAGATTTCACAGCTGAGCCTGATCATAACAAAAACTTTGTTGTTTATGAAAGAGGTAAAAATCAGCCTGGTGCAGTATTTAAAGATGAAAGCAATGGATTCACATATCCAATTCCTGAAACTAGATATAAATACACTGCCGTTCCTGATGTTACTCCTGAAGAAGGAATATTCGATGAAGCAGGATTCAATGAATTTGGTGTAGCAATAGATTCTACAGTTTCAGCTGATGCTAATGAAAAAATCCAGAAGGTTGACCCTTATGTTAAAGATGGTCTTGCTGAATCTGCAATACCTACTGTTATTCTTCCTTATGTAAAAACTGCAAGAGAAGGAGTTCTACGTCTTGCTGAAATCATTAAAACTAAAGGTGCTGCCGAAGGAAACGTACTTGTAATAGCTGATAAAAAAGAAATGTGGTACATTGAAATCTATTCAGGACATCAATTTGTTGCCATAAAATACCCTGATGACAAATTCTCTGTATTCTCAAATACTTATTTCCTTGGAACTGTTGATTTAAATGATAAGAATAACGTAATAAAATCTGATGATATCGAAAAAGTTGCAAAAGATGCAGGAAGCTACGTTACAGTAGACGGAAAAATGCACTTAGCAAAATCTTACGCTCCTGAAATGACAGACGGAAACCGTTCACGTGCTTATTCTGGAATCCTGCAATTAAATCCAAAAGCTAATATCACTTATACCGACGAAGTTTACGAACTTTTCCAAACTAGAGACAAAAAAATATCTGTACAGGATGTAATGGCTGTTTTAAGAAACCGTCTTGAAAATACAAACTTTACAGTTGCAAAAAGAAAACAAAATAATGACACTGCTAAATATCCTATAAGCAATGAAAATGGTATAGAAACTCATATTTTCCAAATTAAAAAAGACTTACCTACAAATGTAGGAGGAGTTATGTGGCTGGCAATGGCTGGAGCTAAATATTCTCCATTTGTTCCTTATTATGGTAATATAAAAGCTACTTATGACACTTACCATGTAAAAGGAACTACATATAATCCAGATTCATTCTACTGGGTTGCAGAAAATGTAAATATTAATATGGAAAATGCATCTGATGATGTTAAAAATAAATATTTACAAAAAATAAAAGACTATGAAAAGAAAAAAGTTGCTGAACAAAATGCATTAAACAAAAAAATTGCAAAAATGTCACCTAAAGAAGCTGAAAAATTTGCAACTGAACTTGCTTTAAAAAATGGAAAAGAAGCATACGAGCTTGTAAAAAATGAAGAAAACTCATTAAAAAAATAATTCTCCTATGAATTATATATAAGCCTCTTAAAAAGAAAAAAGACTGTTTTCAGAGAAAATGAAAATGTTTATTTATATTTTTCATTCTGAAACAGTCTTTTTTTATATCTGAATTAATAGTATCTTGATTTTCTATTCCCTTGGTATCTTTCTCCCCTTATTTTAAACTTTCCCATTCTCCCCTTAACACTCCATATTTTATGGAGTCAAAATACTCATTCATATGATATCTTACTTTTCTTATTCTTCCTTCAAGCTTATATCCAATTTTTTCAGCACTTTTCATCATGGATATATTTCCACTCCAGGTTGTCAGGCCAATATGTTCCAATTCAGGAAAATCATCAAATGTTTTTGTTGTCCAGATTTTAAGTGCTTCGCTTCCATATCCTCCATACCAGTAATTACTGTCATAAATTACTATTCCAACTTCAAGCCATCTGGTTTTTCTATCTTCCCAGTATCTGCTTACTGTTCCCATTAGAATTCCGTCAATATAAATTCCTTTTATATTATCAGACTTAAAAAAATCTGCTTTATCTTTCAAAAAGTTTTCATAATCAGTAAATTTATAATCATCAAAATATGGGCCGTCCCATTTCTTCCACTCAGGGCTTTCTCCCTGATATACAATAGAGTGTAAACGTTTAAAATCGTTTTCACTTATTTTTTTTAGAGTTACTTCTTTTTTCATTTTTTTCTCCTTCAAAATAAAAATTAAACATTAAAAAGTTATTTTCCTTCATACAAATAACAAAATAGGACTACTCAAATCTACTGTTTCAAATAAACACATTTTCCTGAATAAAAACATCTTTATTTACATTATATTTGAGTTAATCCTGCTTTTTATTATTACCAGCTTTTTACTAATTCATATAATTTCAAATATTCTCTCGCAGATCTGTCCCATGAAAAATCCAGATCCATATTTCTTTTTACAAGTTTTTCCCAGATTTCAGGTTTGTCATAATATACACCTTCAGCAACTTTTATTGTAAACAGCATATCATCTGCATTAAAGTTTGTAAATGAGAATCCATTCCCTTCATCTGTAAAAATATTATACGGTCTTACTGTATCCTTCAATCCCCCTGTTTCCCTTACAATCGGTATTGTTCCAAATCTCATGGCTATCATTTGGCTAAGCCCGCAAGGTTCATATCTTGAAGGCATCAGGAATAAATCGCTTCCTGCATACAGTTCATTTGCAAGATGTGGATTATATCCTAAGTATACTTTAAACTTGTCAGGATACTTAACTGTCAGATAGTTGTAATAATCTTCATAGAATTTATCACCGCTACCTAAAATCGCAATTTGAACAGCATCATACTGTAATAAATTTTCCAGTACTGCCGATACAAGATCAAGTCCTTTTCCTTCCACAAGTCTTGTAACCATGGAAATCAGAAGATTATCTGACTTAGGTAATCCCAGTTTTTCCTGAAGTCTATATTTATTTTCCTTTTTCTTATACAATGTATCCTTATTGTAGTTTATAACATCCGGATTAGTTTCAGGGTCAAATTCTTCAACATCAATTCCATTAAGTACACCATAAATCTTTTTCGCATTTGTTATCCATTCCAGACCTTCACTGAAATAAGGATATTTTATTTCTTCAGCATAAGTAGGACTTACAGTATTTACAACATCTGCATATCCTATTCCTATTTGCATAAAGTTTAAATCATGGCCACCTATATGATATCCCATTCTTTCAAATGAAAATTTTGAAAATCTTCCCTGATACATTAAGTTATGTATTGTATAAACTGTTCTCATATCCCAGTAAAAAGGATCATTATTATATCTTACATTAAGAAAATAAGGTACCGGTCCTGTCTGCCAGTCATTACAGTGTAATATATCAGCCTGTAAATTGATTTCCTTTAAAAATCTTAATGCAAGTTCTGAAAACATAGCATACTGAACATCTTCATCATTATCTCCGTAAACACGCCCTCTTTCGTATAACGCCTTATTTTCAATGAAATAATAATTTATTTTATCGTCAGGATATTTTACCAGATTAAATACATCCCCATGGCTTTCCAATCTTGCAACCCATTCTAATTTTTCAAGATATTTTAAAGGAATTTTATCATATTTCGGCATTATTATGGAAACTTCATGTCCTAATTCCTGCATTTTTTTAGGTAAAGCCTGCATTACATCAGCTAATCCCCCTGTTTTAAAGAAAGGATAAACTTCTGAGGCAAGATAAACTATTTTCAAGCTAATCACTCCTATCCTTTTATTGTCTCACCACTGTGAACAAATTTATTGCCATCGTGTAATTTTACTCCTCCAAATATTCTTACATTTCTTCCTACAATCGATCCGTCAGGAAGAATTGCTTTTTTACCTACTACACTAATACCTCTTGACAACAAATCAGGTTTTTCATGATTTGCACTGAAATCATCTCCATAACCTAATATGGAATTTTTACCTACGTATACTCCCTTATCTATAATCATTGTATCTAAGTTAGTATTTTCATCTATATAAGTTCCTGAGAAAATAATACTGTTCTTAACAGTACATCCTTTTCTCACTGTTACTCCAGGCCCCAATACTGAGTTTTCAACTCTTCCTTCTATTTTACAACCGTCACAGATTAATGAATTCAGTACACTTCCTGTTACCCCTATTCTTACAGGTGCCAAATCTTCACTTCTTGTGTAAATTTTCCATTCAGGATCATAGAGATTTATTCCTATTTCTTCTGATTTCTTTATTAAATCAAGGTTAGCATCAAGATAAGAATCATAAGTTCCTACATCCATCCAGTAGCTATCATAGCAGTGAACGAAAACCTTTCTTTCTTCATGAATCATCTGTGGAATAACGTGTTTTCCAAAATCCAGATCTTCTTCAGGCATTTTTTCCAAATATTCCAGAAGTACTTCTGTATTGAAAATATAAATTCCCATAGATGCAAGATTACTCTTAGGTTCTGCAGGTTTTTCCTCAAAATTAAGAATTTTTTTATTTTCATCAACTTCAAAAATTCCAAATCTTCCTGCTTCTTCTATCGGTACTTCCTGAACTGCAATTGTCAATTCAGCGTTGCTTTTCAAATGATCAGCCAGTAACCATTTATAATTCATTTTGTAAATATGATCTCCTGATAAAATCAGCACATATTTAGGTTTTCTATTTCTAATAAATTCTATATTCTGTCTGATTGCATCAGCAGTACCTTGATACCATGCATTTCCTCCCGGTTTTTCATGAGGCTGCAGCATTGTAACTCCTGTATCCCTTCTGTCAAAATCCCATGGTTTTCCTGAACCTATATGTTCATTTAACGAAAGTGGTAAATATTGTGTCAATAACGCCACATCATAAATCCCTGAATTTGAACAGTTACTCAATGCAAAATCAATAATTCTGAATTTTCCTCCAAAAGGAACGCTTGGTTTAACCCTCTTTTCAGAAAGTATATCAAGTCTAGAACCTCTTCCACCTGCTAAAATCATAGCTAAAATTTCCATAACATTACCTCCATCATATTCTCTACATTATAGTATACCCTATTTTTTTAAAAAAAAAAGATTTTTTAAAATTTTTTTTATATTTTTATTTCTTTCTTTTTATTTATGTATGAAGTTTTTCATTAATTTTAGAGCTATCTTATCTTTGCTTAATGTGTTTTAAAATATTCTACTGCTTCATGAAAATTATCAAATTTTTTGTAAAGCATATCTTCTATATCTTCAGCAGGAGTAAGTTTATCAGGTATCATTACAGGCATCATTCCTGCACCATATGCCGCTTTTACTCCATTTACAGAATCTTCAAAAACTACTGTCTTACTAGGATTTATATTCAATTTACCTGCACCACGTAAAAATACCTCAGGATCCGGTTTTCCTCTTTCAACATCATTAGCAGTTATTATATGGCTGAAGTAGTTCTTTATATCTTTACTTTCCAGTAATGTATTAGCCATAAAGCTGTCTGCCGATGTTCCCAGAACCATTTTTTTCCCTTTTGAAGCAAGAAAATCAATCATTTCTTTTGCTCCTGTCATTAATGGAATATTTCCTTTTTTTGCTTCATCTATTATATAATTATATACTTTTGTAGTTATTTCATCATACGGAAAATCTTTTCCAAATTCTTCAAGATAAATTTCCTTTGCTTCTTCATTAGTCAATCCAGTTGTTTTTTCCACAAGTTCATCTGTAACTTCATAGCCTAATTCCTTTAAAAGCTTTTTTCCATATTCCAAATAAACTGTTTCTGTATCAAATAATATTCCGTCCATATCAAATATGAACAAATCTACAGTATCCAGCACTTTATTTTTCATTAAATTCCTCCTTCTTGTTCGTTAGGTAAAATTGCAACCGATCTGTGTGCCACAGCACTTATAACTTCATTAAACTGAAGTATTCCCACACTTAGGAATATTGCCACTCCTAAATGTTCTCCATTCCTTGCAATCCCAATTTTTCCACCAACACTTAATCCATTTATATTAGATTCTATCTGATTCATAGCTTCCCTGATGGCACCTATTACAGCTCCATCATGTACATGCTCATCCTGAATAATTCCATTTCTTTTTGCTGCCAATAGAGTACTTTCTATAAACTTAAATCTTGCACTAGGTATAGCTCCTCCAACATCAACAGCAGCCACTTTTATTTTCTTCTCTGCATATTCTTTTATGAGTCTTTTTTCTTCTTCCCTTGAAGAAATTGACATTTTTAAAGCTATCCTACATATGTCAACACTTTTATTATCTCTAAATTCCATATTTCTCCTTATAATTAATATAAAATACGATACACAGACAAACTACGAATACTACAAAACTAAAATATTTATCTATTTTTCAAAAGATTTTATAATATATTCAACAGCTTCTACATATCCTTCTTTTCCTTTTCCATATATTTGAAGTACACAGGCAGGGGCTGTTACTGAAATTTTTCTGAAGTCTTCCCTTTTGTGAATATCACTCAGATGTACTTCAACTGTCGGAATAGATACTGATTTTATTGCATCGTGGATTGCATAGCTGTAATGGGTGTAAGCCCCTGGATTAATAACAATCCCGTCAATCTTTTCATAATATGCATTTTGAATAATATCTATTATCCTACCTTCATAATTTGACTGAAAAATTTCTATTTTTATATTTTTATCACGAAATTTTTCCTGAATGTAACTACATAAGGAATCATAATTATCATTTCCATAAATTCCTGTTTCCCTTATTCCGAGAAAATTTAAATTTGGCCCATTTATAATAAATATTTTTTTCATTTCTCCCTTTCCATTACATAAGATTATTTTGTAAAAATCTTTTCTATCTCTTCAGCTGTCCTGTCTGTAACTTCCTGTAATGTTCCGTTATTTTCTATAATAATGTCAGAATATCTCTTATAAAGTTCTATTCTTTCATCGTATAATTTATAAATATTATTTATATTCTTCAGAAGAGGTCTGGCTTCGTGATTTTCCTTCGCTATATCCTCTATTTTCCTGCTCAGGAATACAACTATACCTTTTTCCTTAAGTATTTCCATATTTTCTTCACGCTTTACTGCCCCACCGCCTGTAGAAATTATTATTCCATTTTTCTGAGAAAGTTCTCTTAAATATTTTGTTTCCAGATTTCTAAAATACTCTTCCCCTTTTTCTGAAAACAAAGTGCTTATTTTTACATTTTCTTTTCTTTCCAGATATTTATCCGCATCATAGTACTCATAATTTATCTTTTTTGAAAGAAGTTTTCCTATTGTACTTTTTCCACTTGCAGGCATTCCTATAAGGACTATATTTCTATTTATTTTTATATTTTCCATATTCTACACTCTTTTAAACTGATTTTCATTTTCGTTGTACTGATATCCTTTTTCTTCCAGTCTTTTTATAATTTCTTCCTTTGAAAGGGAATAATAATTTGCAAAGCTTTCAAGACTTGAAAATTCATCTCTCAATTTCATATTTATCATGCTTAGCATTATGTTTATATCACCATTTTCAAAATCAAACATTCTTTCTCCTTCGTTATTAAACTCTTGTATATTTAGCATCTGTAAAGTTGTTTCATAAAATAGACTTTTACTTTGTGAACAATTACAGAATCAGCATTAATTTTTCATTATTTTCATCAATGTCATTTACAACAATATTTGAAGCCTTGTTTTTAAACATTGTATGGAATCCATCTTCCTTTTTCTCAAGGAAATCTCCAACTTTTATTTTTTCTATTCCTAAATCCCCTGTTACTTCGTATATTTCATTGTAAATATTTTCGAGAAATTCAAGATCAAACAATGTAAATAAATTATAGCTTTTCTTTATTCTTTTTTCATATGAATCTTCCTTTACAATAAAGTATATAATCGAATCAAATCCCATATTTACTCCAAACATTGTATATCCATGTTTTCCTATTTCATAATTTATCATTGCAAAAAGTACATCCACAAGATCCGTTTCATACGTTGCTTCCTTTTTCTTTACATTTTCCCAGTTTATATCCAGCAAATCCGGATCCAGACTGTATTTTTCAAGTAATTGTCTAAAACCATCTGTATATCCTGTATGTCCAATTTTATACAAATATCCTTTACTGTATTTTGCCATATAATGATAATAGAAATCTCCATAAGTTACAAGGTCTTCTTTAATTTCTCCAGGTACAAAATATTTCTGTACTGTTTTTTCAGGATTGTTAAAAAAACCTCTTCTTGCTTCCACATATTTCAGAAGTTCATCCCCATCCAGAACTTCAGCTGAAAAGTCATCCACTTCCTTATATATTTCCCTATCTACTGCCATATATCTGTTATCTCCATTATTGCTGCTGTTGCTCATTTTTTTCTACCTCCGGTGTTTTTAAACTTTGTATTAAAAATTTTAAATCAGATAATTTTTCAAATCTTATCATCTTTTTTATTTTTTCTTTTGATTCAGCCTTTAAACGTGAACTGTTTATATAGGCATCAAAATTTTCCTGATATTTACTGTATAATTTTTCAGTTTTTCTTAAACTTGATTTTACACTGTTTCCATTACTTCTGGCTCTGCTGCTTCCAGAATACATTTTTTTATCTATTTCAGCATTCAGTTTTGCAAACTCATTTGAAACAAGTCTGTCAAGCTCGCTATTACTCATTTTAACATAATCTTCCTTTGTTTTTTCATCTCCACTATGATACAAATAATCCATTACTGTATCTACATTTTCTTCTAATGAACTTTCATTTTTTTCTGCTTCCAGCAATGTATTCATATTCAAGTAAAAATTTTCAAGACTTATAGAAGTTGCAGTGTAAATATACGACTGAAAATCATCCTTTTCTTCTAAAAAATTTTTCAGGAAATTCTTTGTAAAAACCGAATTTTCATTAATATATTCATTAAAACTTGGTAATAGAGGCTTCAATATATTTTTTCTTCCGTCCTTCATTTTTCCAAGTCTCGTAATTTCGTTATCAAATGTCTGCTTATTTCTATTGTATAATCCAAGAATAATTTCAGGATACACTCTATTTAAAAGATTTGAATCCCTTCTAGTATTTCCTGAATTTCCATTAAAATACTTATCAAAAGTCTGTTTCTGTCTTACTCCCCCCTGCTCTATTATTTCCTTATTTGTAAGGGAAAATCCTATTAAAGATATTCCCATTAAAGTTGTTAATATTATTTTTTTCATTATTACTTACCTTCCCTTATTTTTATTTATTTATAAAGTTTTTCTGATAATTTTTCATGAACTTTTTTCAGCACTTCATCATCATATTTTTCATCATTCCATATTTCTTCTGATTTTATTGCCTGAAATATAAGCATTGTAAGACCATTTACAGCTTTTACATTTCTTTCCTTATATTTTTTCATGAGAACCGTTTCTTCAGGATTATATATTATATCCACTACACAGTCAGTGTTTATCATATTCACTTCTTCCAGAGGTGTCATATTTACAGCAGGATACATCCCTACCGGCGTACAGTTTACAATCAGGTTTACATTTCTCACATTTCTTATTTCAGAATAGTGTATAAGCCTGTCTCCTTTTCTTATTTCAAAAGAATCGTTTTCTGATATTGTAGCCAAATATATATTTTTAGCTCCTTCATCTATAAGAACATTATACACAGCCTTTGCCGCTCCACCTGTTCCCAGCATGAGGATTTTTCCGTCCTTCACATTAATATCATTCTGCTGCAAAGTTTTTAAAAATCCAAAATAATCAGTGTTGTTCCCGATAAGTTTTCCATTTTTAACAGTTATTGTATTTACTGCCCCTATTTTTTTCGCAGAGTCTGAAATACTGTCCATATAATTCATTACTTCATTCTTATATGGAATTGTAACGTTTACTCCGTCAAATTTACCTTCACGCAGTTCCTGCATAAAAGAAGGTATATCCTCCATTTCTTTCTCAATTAGCTTATAACTTGCATCTTTTCCTGTAAGTTTAAAAAATATTTCATGAATTTCTTTTGAATAGCTATGTCCTAGCTTTTCTCCTAGAAGCCCCAGTTTTTTCATTTTTCTCCCCTCCAAAAAATCTTATTTTCCATTTTTTAGTATTTTCAGTTCCTTTTCAGTAAGTTCCCTATATTCTCCTATTTTTAAGTTTTCATCAAGCACCAGATTTCCCATCTGAATTCTTTTCAGATATTCCACCTTGTTATTTACAGCCTTGAACATTCTTTTAACCTGATGATATTTCCCTTCACTTATTGTAATATAGGCTTTGCTAGGATTTCTTTCCCCTGTTTTTTTGTTTATCGGCTCTTCACTGTTTTCAATTACCTCAACCTTAGCATTTTTCGTAACAAAGTCACCTTCAAGCTCAATTCCCGCTTCAAGCTTTTTAGCAGCTTCTTCTGTTACCGGATCTCTCAGTTCCACATAATACTTTTTATCCACATGTTTATTTGGAGCAAGCAGATTATGAGTAAGAATTCCGTCATTTGTAAGAATTAGAAGCCCTTCAGTATCTATATCAAGTCTACCTACAGGAAAAAGGCTATATGTCCTGTAATTGTTTCCCAGTAAATCTATAACCGTCTTATGTTCCTTATCTTCTGTTGCTGAAATCACTCCGTCAGGTTTGTTCATCATTATATATACAAAAGGTCTGTAATTTATAACTTCATCATTATACTTTACAATATCCTCATTTTCATTTACGTGAACACTCCCATCTAATATTATAACATCATTTACTTTTATTTTTCTTTTTTTTAATATATCTTTTACTTCTTTTCTTGTTCCTACACCCGAATTGGCTAAAAATCTATCTAATCTCATATTTTTTCCTATCATTTTTCATTAAATTTCTACATTATATATCTTATAATTTCCTAAAATTTGTAAATATATGGACTTTTCTCTTATTTCTTCCAAAGCTTTTTCAACTTTTTCCTCTTCCAGATTTCCTTCAAAATCTATATAGAAATAATATTCCCAAGGCTTATTTGTTTTCGGTCTTGACTTTAAATTCACCATATTCAGCCCATAATCTGAAAATACCTTCAAAAGCTTCATAAGTGCTCCCGCCTCATTTTTTGTACTTGTAATGACACTTATTTTTTCACTGTTTTCGCAAATAAGATTTTTATTCGAAACAATAAAAAATCTTGTGAAATTTTCCTTCTCGTTATTTACATTAGGCTGCAGCAATTCCAGATTGTACATTTTCCTTGTTTCCATATTGGCAATACATGCATTTTCCTTATTTCCTGTATCTCCTATATATTTTGCACTAAGCGCTGTATTGTTCATTCTTATTTTTTCCCATTCAGGATACTTTCCTAAAAATTCTGAACATTGCATAAGTGCCTGTTCATGGGAATAAACTCTTTTTATATCATCTATTTTACTTCCCTTAATTCCAAGAAGATTGTGCTCTATCTTGTGTTTTACTTCCCCGACAATATAAATATTACGTTTATTTATAAGGTCTATACTGTCTCTTACTTCCCCCACTATTGAATTTTCTATTGGAAGAATTGCAAAGTCAACCTTTCCAGCTTCAACTCCTTCCACAAGTTCCCTGTGGGTATTAAAATTTAAAATTTCTTCAGCCTTGGCTCCCATATGACCTTCTGAATTTTTACTATTTTTCAGCAGATTAACCATCACTTCATATGCATATGCCCCCGGAACCCCTGTATATCCAAGCTTTTTCCCATTAAAATTCAGATCATTTATATATTCTTTTGGACTACCTATTTTAAACTTCTGATATTCCTTGCTGGAATCCATTATATCCTTAAGTATGCCTTCTATATAATGTTTCAGCTCTTCGCTCTTGACATTTGAAAGATTTTTATTTACTACTTCCTCTTCCCTTTTTCTGTCGAATATTTTCATGCCATTTTCTTTTTTATATAACGCAACTTCCTTTACAATTTCCATTCTTTCTTCTATCAATTCAACTAATTTTCTGTCAATATGATCTATTCTGTTCCTAATTTCTCCTAAATCAAGTTTTTTCATTTATATCACCTGCATTTCTCTGAATATTATAAACTAAAAACGTGGATTTTACAATACTTATAAATTATTCCTACAAATTAATTTTTGCCTTTTTTATCATAATTTTTCCATTCTTATCCCATTATGAATCCAAATAATAAAAACAGAAGTTATCTTAAGGAAAAAAATTGACAAATAACGTTTTTCCATAATTAAAATAACTTCTTCAAAAAATATTTTATTTCTTTACAAGTCTTTCTATTTCCTTCTTGAGAACATCACTTGGATTGTATTTCTTAAAATCCTCCGACATTTTCTCCAGTTTTTTCCATTCCTTCTTGTTTAACATTTTTCCAACAGCATCTATTACAGACTTTCTTGACTTAAGGCTTGCCGGAAATCCGATTTCTGCAATTTCAGCCCTTACAGCATAGTCAAACTGGTCATAGTCATGAGGAATAATTACTGACGGTTTGTTAAATTTTATTCCATTATACAGAATACCTGTTCCACCGTGATGAATTATATAATCCACCTTTGGAAGAAAAGTGTCATAATCTGCATACTGATAAACAAATATGTTTTCAGCAGGTTTTTCCACAGGCTCATCTTTTTTTGCATAATTTCCAAAGGATACAATATAGCAAGTATCAGGATATATTTCTGAAAGTTCCTTTGCAATTTCTACCAGGTCATTTTTCCCCCAGAGAACATGAGTTCCACTTGTCAGAAATATAACTTTTCCATATTTTTTTGTATCAGGAAATTCATATTTATTTTTATCAAATCCTTCACAGCAAGGGCCTGCATGTATAAACTGCTTAGGAAAGTCATCCCTGAATTCAAGTTCCTTCATTCCCAGCCCAAGCATTGAATAATGTGAGTATATATTTTCTTCCCCATTTTTATCATATAATTTAAATCCCAGAGGTTTCAGCTCTTTTCTGGCTAAAAAACACACTGCCCTCTTGAAATTTCTGATTACGAATCTTCCTACAGCATCTCTAATTTTGTATATTAACCCTTCTCTTGGATACCATCCACCCATATAAGTAGGGGTTGTCGTTTTACTTTCTACTATAAAAGGAGTTGGCATACTTGAAATCCAAGGAATTCCAAGCTTATCAGCTATCATACCAGCAGGTGCAGCTATAAAATCAGCTATTATCACATCCGGCTTTCTTTCCCTGAACTTTTCCTCAAGTTCTTTTACAAGTTCCGGTACAAGAGCCATATTCGATCTGAACTGCTTATAATATATAAATATATTCGTTTGTTTTGATGTATTTACAATATTTTCAAATACTGAAGGTTTATCCTTTAGGACAACTTCACATTTAATTCCCAGGTTATTTAAAAATTCCTTTTTTTTAGCTCCTGTATGAATACATATATCATATTTTTCATCATTTATTAAATCCTTTATTAATCCCAATACAGGATTCAAATGCCCGCTATATGGGGGCACAACAATATCAATTTTTATTTTTTCGCAACCATTCATTTATATTTTCTCCTTTTCTTCCCCACTTCTCCAAAAATTTTTTTATATAATTTCTTTTATTCCTAACCAATTTATCATATCCTTTGTTTTTTCAAAAAAATCTCCCTTCAGAAAATCCTTTTCACCTTCTGAATGTCCTCCTTTTGCAGGATGATTACTCTTTATTATTTCTCCATTTAAAATGTTTTTTTCAAACTGTTCTGCATCTTTTCCCCAGAGAAAGTATACTATATTTTCATTTTTTGTTGAAATATACTCTATTAAATCTCTTGTAAAAGGATGCCAGAATTTATTATGTTCCCCTGTTTTTTCCTCGATAGCTGTCAGTGATGAATTTAAAAGAAGAACTCCCTGCTTTTCCCACGATTTAAATAGTTCATTTGGCGGAAGTATATTAAACTCGTTATGGCTTATTTCTTTTCTTATTTTTTCAATATCTTCCATTTTTCCATTATAAGTTTTATATAGTAATTTTAATATATTTTTCAATGAAATGTTTATTTCATGATTAACCCAAGAAGTATTTTTAACCTCAAATGCAAGCCCGGTAGCTATTTCACCTTGAGAATACGGTTCATTGGAAAGTATACAGACTTTTCTTGAGGAAATTGAACTTCTTAATGACTTAAATATATATTCATTTTTTGGAATATACTCTATTTTTCTTATTTCCATACATTTTATAAAACTATTTATTGCGGTCACTTTTTCCACAGTGAAAAAATCATAATAATCTTCATGTATGTTATATTTTTCCATAAATTCCATTCTCTGAATATTATTTTTTACTTCATTTGTTTCATCTATTATTTTAAGTTTCACTATTTTATTTTCAACACCAAGAACAAAAATTTCATCTTCTATTACGCATATTTTTGTTATTTCATTTTTAAAAATATTCTGTATTACCTGTATTTTAAAAGTTTCATCTGTAATTATAAGATCCCCTGTTCCAGTACCTATAAAATAATTTTTGTCATTTTTCTCAATAAAAGTTATTCTGGAATTGGAAATCTTAATTGAATTATACATTTCTGATTCGATTATATTCCATATTTCTATCTCTCCAGCATCTGTTCCGGCAAGATATTCAATTCCTACAATTTTAGAATAAATATGATTATTTTCCGTTTTTATATCAAATATTTTTTCAAGCTTGCTGTCAAAAATATTTATTTTGTTGCTTTTTTCATGCAGTTCCCTATATTTCAGTATTACATTTTCCCCACTTGTGAATATTCTATAATTTCCTTTAGTCATATTTTCTGAAAAAGATTGAGTAATATATGATTCCTTCGTATTTACATCATACGAACAAAGTGTATTATTTTCAATAAAAATAATTTTTCCACCTGTTGTAAAATCAACTACTTCAGGTGTTCTCTCAAAATCATACACTTCTTCTATTATTTTTTTTCTTCTTCCGTCACATTTGTATACTTTCCCATTTTGTGTAGAAACAAAAAATATGCTGGAAACAAAAAGTTGATTTTTTTCCTTTATATACCGGATTACTTCACAATTTTTTATTTTTCCCGCGACTTCCTTTTCTATTTTTCCTTCTTTTAAAAAAATCAGTTTATCTCCTGTTGTTATTATTCTCTTATTTACAGAATCTACTCCAAAATCTTTTATTTTTGTATCATATGATATATTGTCTTCTAAAATTGTTTTCATACTCTATAACCTCATATATAGATTTTAGTTTTTTTTCATTTTCCAGCTCTGATAAACTAATACTCCCGCCGAAAATACGATTAATCCACAGCTTATAACTCCATATACTAAATAGGGATATTCAGACGAGAATATATTTTCCATTGCATATGATGTGATTTTCCCAATAGGTACTCCAGGATTGTTTGCTTTCAGATCTAAAATAAAGTTAATAAGTTCTGCCAGATAAACACCTATAATTCCAGGAATTGTTGAAAAAACCATACCGAAAGCTGAATAATTTTCTCTTGTTATTGTATTAAATCTACTTTTTCTTTCCTGAAATTCATCATAATCTTTCTTTTTCAGTTTTTCTATTAAAAAATGATATCCACCGACAGCACCGTAATACATAACTATTGCCGCAATTGAACCATAAAAGTTTATTCTCGTTAACACTACATATAATATAATTCCAGGTATCACTCCAATAAATGAACCTAACATTCCTAGTATTTCCATATTTCAGTCCTTTCAACTATAAATTTGTTTCTATTTTTAATTTTACCATTAATATTCTAATTTTACAATATCATTTTTTTGACTTTTACTTATGAATATTACTATAAGAAAAAAGGCTAAAAAAATCTAGCCTCTTTCAAAATAATATATGTCATATTTGATAAAAAAATAAAGTTTTTTCAAATTAAATATTTCTATTTTTTCTCATTTAATTTTTCCTTATTTTTTTCATCTTTATCTTTTTTCTTTTTCTTAATATCATCTATAAGTACACCTGCACCTACAACTAAAGCCACAACACATCCAACTCACATAATTCTGTCTCCTTTTATCTAGTTTGAACGTATTATATCAAATTTTGTACATTAAAACAAGAAATCTTTTTCCAAAATAAAAACCCTTGAAAAACAATATTTTCAAGGGAATATGAAATAATAATATTATCTTTTTGAGAATTGTGGGCTTCTTCTTGCTTTCTTTTTCCCGTATTTCTTTCTTTCAACCATTCTTGAATCTCTTGTAAGGAATCCTGCTTCTTTTAAAGCTCCTCTTAAAGATTCATCAGCAACTATTAAGGCTCTTGAAACACCGTGTCTTATTGCTCCTGCCTGACCTGTATTTCCTCCACCGTTAACATTTACTTTTACTCCGTATTTATTTAATGTTTCTGTTAATTCTAATGGTTGTTCAACTATTTTGGCAAGTAATTCTCTTCCTCCAAAATAATCTCTCATATCTTTACCGTTTATTGTTACCCCTGCTTCACCTGGTACTAATCTAACTCTTGCTACTGAAGTCTTTCTTCTACCTGTTCCTAAATATTGAATTTTTTCTGCCACGAAAATTACCTCCTATAATTCTATTCTTTCTGGTTTTTGAGCTACATGGTCATGCTCAGTTCCAGTGTAAATTTTTAATCTGTTAATCATTTGACTTCCTAATTTGTTTTTAGGTAGCATTCTCTCAACAGCTTTTCTGATTACTTCAGTAGGTTTCTTTTCAAGCATTTCTTCAAGACTTCTAACTTTTAATCCTCCAGGATATCCACTATGTCTATAATATTTCTTATCCAACATTTTTTTACCAGTTACAGCAAATTTATCCGCATTTACTACTACTACGAAATCTCCTCCATCAACGTGTGGTGTGTAACTTGGTTTGTGTTTACCCATTAATCTTACAGCTATTTCAGTAGCTATTTTCCCTAGTATTTTTCCTTCTGCATCTATTTCATACCAGTTTCTTGTTACTTCTTCTTTCTTTTGCATTACAGTACATTTGTTCACTTTTTATCCTCCTAATTTCTCTTATAATTTATAGGATATATCGGTCCTTTGTGGGAAAGGATTACATTTAATGATTATATCCTATTTCCCATTATTTGTCAAGAAATTTTCGCTAATTTACTTCTATTTAATTATAAGATTACACGCTTTAAATTATTATTTTAAGTTTTCTTTTACTAAATCTTCTACTTTATATTCTTCAGATATTTTATTAACAATATTCATTCTTTCTTCATTTGCTTTATTGTTTAATAATCCATTTGCAATTTGATTGTATGCATCGTTAGGTGTAATATTTCCTAATTTTCCTCTTTCTGCTTCATAAATGTCTGATACTTCTTTTTGAGTAACTACAACATTTTTTCTAACCTGAAGATCCAAGTAGAAGTTTATGTATACATTACTTTCAATTATTTTTATGTTTGCTTCTTCTTTTTTCTCAAAATCAGTTTCTTTCATTTTTCTTTCAATTATTTTTCCAATAACAATTCCTTTTATTATATCAGGATTTCCTTTTGAAAATAAAATTTCTTCTTTAGTTACTTCAACTGATTTTTTCATTTCCTGAATTAATTTGTTTATTTCTTCATCTTCAAGAACTACAAGCTGCTGCTGTAATAAATCTCTTTGAATGATTTCCCTTGCATCAGAGAATCCAATATTTTGTGCATCAAACTGTGCTTTGTTTTCATTGTAAATTCTTGTAACTTCATCTTCATTTACAGAAATTTTTCCTTCGATTTCTTTTGCTATAAAGAATTTTGCCTTTTCATTTTTGAAATGATAGTCAAATTCTTCCTTTTCTTCAGGTGTAAATTCATATTTTTTTGCAGTATCAAGTATTGCCTTATTGATAAGAACTTGTCTTATTCCTTCTTCGTTCCCTTTTAATTCTTCTTTTTCTTCAGCAGTTAATTTAACTTCTGTATTCGCTTTTTTCACATCTTTTTTAGACATTAATTTCTCCTTATAATATTTATTGTTTTTAATTATTTTACATTATTTTAAAAAAAATATCAATATAAATATTGATATTTTTATACTAATTTATTTATTTTTCTTATGTAAAACTGTTTTTATCAAGATTAATAACCTTCATAGCATTTACTAAGTATTATTATTTATTTAACATTCTTGATAAAAATTCTTTTGTTCTTTCATGTTTAGGATTGTCAAAAATTATTTCAGGTCTATCATCTTCCACTATAACTCCCTGATCCATAAATACTACACGGCTCGACACATCATGTGCAAAATCCATTTCATGAGTTACTACAAGCATTGTTAGTCCACTTTTTGCAAGATCCTTCATAACCTTCAGTACCTCTCCCACCATTTCCGGATCAAGTGCCGATGTAGGCTCATCAAAAAGAAGTACTTCCGGTTCCATTGCAAGTGCCCTTGCTATTGCAACCCTCTGTTTCTGTCCTCCTGATATTTGAGCCGGTTTTGCATGAATAAATCTTTCCATTCCTACTTTTGCCAAAAGTTCCTTTGCTGTCTTTTCAGCTTCTTCACGTGATTTTTTCAGAACCTTCATCTGACCAATTACACAGTTGTCAAGAACACTGAGATTATTGAAAAGGTTAAACTGCTGAAAAACCATTCCTACTTTTTCCCTCAGTTTTACAAGTGGCATGCTTCCTGAAACAATATCTTTCCCATGAAACAGTATCTCACCTTCAGTAGGTCTTTCCAGTAGGTTTATACATCTTAAAAGAGTAGATTTTCCACTTCCTGAAGATCCTATAATACTTACAACTTCCTTTTCGTATACATCAAAGTTTATATCCTTTAAAACTGTTCTTTTTCCAAAATCTTTTCTTATATTTTTTATTTCAATTACTTTATTTCCTTTTTCCATTATGCATTACCTCCTGAAATCTCAACATTCTGAGAATTTTCTTCCGCTACCTCTTCCAAAAACTCAAAATTTTGAGGTCCGTCTATTTTTTTCTCTATATATTTCAGGATTGCAGTCAGAGTAAATGTCAGGAAGAAATAAATTACACTTGTGATAATAAATACTTCATAGTATCTCAAATAGGTTCCTGCTATTGCATTTGAAGTATAGAACAGTTCAGTAACACTTATTACATTCAATACTGAAGTATCCTTTATGTTTATAATAAATTCATTTCCTATTGAGGGAAGTATGACTCTGAACATCTGAGGAAAAATTATACTGCTCATCATTTGGAAGTGAGTCATTCCAAGAGCTTCCGCCGCCTCAAACTGTCCCTTATCAATAGAATCTATTCCTCCTCTTATAATTTCACACATATATGCTCCTGTATTAATGGAAACTATAAACAGTGCTGCTCCCATAGGAGAAAACTTTAAAATATCAGCTAGTCCATAGTATATTACCATTGACTGAACTATCATTGGCGTTCCCCTAAATACTGCAACATAAACTGAGAAAATAGTATTTGCAATTTTAAGTATTATTTTTTTCAGTTTAGGAGTTCTTTCATCAGTATGTATATTTTTTACTAATGTGACTCCCAGACCTATTATAAATCCTACTACTGTTCCTATAAGAGAGATGAATAAAGTATTCCATGTACCTGTCAGAAATCTTCTCCAGTTATTTTTCACAAAAAATGCAACCCATGCAAAAAATGTCTTTTCTCCATTTTCTCCAACTTCATCAGTTTTAGGCTGATTTTTTATTGCAGAGTTCATTATTTCCGTTCTCTGCTCAGGAGTAATTTCATCCAGTATTTTATCTATTTTCCCTATTAGCTCTTCATCACCTTTTTTTACTCCTATGGCAATATCAAGCTCTGATTTTTCATATGTAAAGCCATTTTCTCCTTCAAAACTTATAAATTCAAGTTCAGGATTTGAATTTACTGCCGCCATCGCCCCAGGTCTTTCAGAAACATATCCGTCTATTTTACCTGAACTTAACGCCACCACCATTGAAGGAAAATTTTTCATTGCCTCCTGTTTAGCAACTCCCTTCATCTGATCTATAACATTGTAGTGAAGAGTACTTTGCTGTCCTGTTATTTTTGCACCTTTAAAGTCATTTATAGACTTTGCATTGGCATATTTACCGTTTTTTCTCACTACAACTACAAGGTCTGATTCATAGTAAGGTTTTGTAAATGAAAGGCTCTGCTTTCTTTCAGGAGTAGGTGACATTCCTGCTATTACTATATCTACCTTTCCTGCAGACAGTGCAGGCCCAAGCAGTGCATCCCACTCTGATTTTACTATGACAAGCTTTTTATTAAGTCCCTTTGCTATCAATTTTGCTATTTCAACGTCATAACCGTTACAGTAACCGTTATCAATCTTCACTGCACCATTTTTATCATTATCCTGAAACCAGTTAAATGGTGCATATCCACACTCCATACCTACTTTCAGTTCATCGTTTGCCGCATACCCCGATACAAACATCATTAAAAACATGACCAGTAAAGCTATTCTACTTTTCATCTTTTCTATTTTTTTCAAATTATATAACTCCTTTTTTTATTAAAGTTTCAGCTATCTGAATAGTATTTGTAGCCGCACCTTTTCTTATATTATCTGCTACAACCCATAAGTTAAGTCCATTGTCTACTGACTCATCTCTTCTTATTCTTCCAACATAAACTTCATCAGTATCTTCTGCTACTATAGGCATAGGATACACATTTTTTGAAACATCATCCTGTACGATAACTCCTTCTTTTTCTTCAAATGCTTTAAATACATCTTTTAATTCAAAAGGTTTTTCCAATTCAACGTTTACTGATACTGCATGTCCCATTTTTACAGGTACTCTTACACATGTAGCAGTTACTCTAAGATCTGGTAATCCAAGTATTTTTCTTGTTTCTTCAACCATTTTTATTTCTTCTTTTGTATATCCATTATCTAAAAATACATCAATATGTGGTAACAAATTGAAAGCTATCTGATGCGGATAATTTTTTGAAGGCTCTCCTTTAAGGTTGGCTTCCAAATCATCTATTCCCTTCTGACCAGAACCTGCCACCGCCTGATAAGTTGAATAAACTACTCTTTTAAGTCCATATTTATCTGCAAGTACTTTCAATACTGGCATTACCTGTATTGTTGAACAGTTAGGATTGGCAATTATTCCATTATGCCCGTCAAGTGCTTCAGGGTTTGCTTCAGGTACAACAAGAGGGATATCCTTTTCCATTCTCCATGCACTGCTATTATCTATAACAATTGCCCCTTTTGCCTTAAATTTAGGTGCATATTCCTTTGAAATGCTCCCTCCTGCAGAAAATAAAGCTACATCAATATCATCCTTTATATTTTCTTCCTTAAGTTCTATTACAGTATAGTCCTTACCGTCAAAATTCACTATTTTCCCTGCTGATCTTGCTGATGCATAAAGATAAAGTTTTTCCACCGGGAAGTTTCTTTCCTTTAACACCTTTAAAAAAGTTTGTCCCACAAGTCCTGTTGCTCCAACTACTGCTACATTGTATTTTTTCATTTTTTAAAATCCTCCTAAATTTATTTTATTGTTTTATTATTTTAATTAATTTTTTTTTACTATATTATTCCCTTCTGTTTAAACAGTTTTGTCAGTTTATCCACTGTTTTTTCTTCACATGAAACTAAAGGAAGTCTTACGATATCATTATCTATTTTACCTAAAATTTTCATTGCAGTTTTTACAGTTACCGGATTACCTTCAATAAACATATTTCTGCTGACATCATAAAGTTCTGTATGCAGTTTATAGGCCTTTTCATATTCCTGGTTCAAAAATGCCGCAATCAGTTCCTTCATTTCTTTAGGCATAATATTTGCAACTACTGAAACTACTCCTTTTGCCCCTATTGACAACATTGGCAGTATCAAATGATCTTCTCCAGATAAAATTTCTATCTTATCTCCACACAGATCCTGAATTCTTATCATCTGCTCAATACTCCCGGTAGCTTCTTTTATTGCCACTATTTCAGGAAATTCTGCAAGCCTTGCAACTGTTTCCGCTTCTATATTTACTCCTGTTCTACCGGGAACATTGTACAGCATAACAGGAAACTTTGCTTCTTCCGCTATTTTTTTATAATGTTCGTAAATTCCCCTCTGACTTGGCTTGTTATAATATGGGCATGTACTAAGTGCCGCATCTGCTCCCAGTTCCTTTGCATATTTTGTAAGCTCAACTGCCCTGTCAGTATTGTTTGAACCTGCACCTGCTATAACCTGTATTCTTCCCTTCACTTCTTCTACAACAATTTTTATAACCTTTTCATGTTCAGCAAATGTAAGTGTAGGTGCTTCTCCTGTCGTTCCGCATGGAACTATTCCTGCTGTCCCGTTTTCAATATGATAGTTTACCAATTCTCTTACTTTATCTTCATCAACTTCTCCATTTGACTTAAAAGGAGTTATCAGTGCAACGTATGATCCTTCAAATTTCATATTTACTACCATCCTTTTTATTTTTTTATAATTCAACTGCTATCTCTTATAAATATAATTTCCTTCAGCTATCTTTTCACTCGGTCCTGTCATGAAAGCATCGTCTCCCTCTTGACCATATTCTATTGTCAACTGTCCACCGGGAACTTTTACATTTACCTTTTTATCTGTAAGGTCGAACATTCTTCCAAGTACAGCTGAAGCAGTTGCTCCTGTTCCACATGCAAGGGTTCTTCCAGCTCCTCTTTCCCAAGTGATTACTTCCATATTGTTTCTATCTGTCACTTTTACAAAGTTAACATTAACCTTTTTAGGAAAAAGCTCTGTATAATTTTCTATTTTCTTTCCTAAATCATCAATATCATATTCTGAAAAATCATCTACGAAAATAACAGAATGGTCTGTCCCCATAAATATATAGGATATTTCAATTTCCTTTCCGTCTATATTTATTTTTTCCTTTAAAAATCTTTCTTTGTCAGTATTTATAAGTTTTTTCACTTCAAATATAGGTTTTCCCATATTTACCTTTACAGAAAATCTATTTTCTTCTTCATCCATATTTGTTTCAATAAACAAATCTCCCGATAAAGTTTTTACTATAAAACTGTTTTCCTGCTCAACATTATTATTTCTCAAATAATTTGAAAAACATCTTATTCCGTTACCGCACATAGGAGCCTGACTTCCGTCAGAATTATAGTAAAACATGAAAGGCATATTTGCCACATATTTCAATATCAGCAACCCATCCGCACCTATTCCAAAATGTCTGTCACATACCTGTTTTGCAAGTTCATTATAGTCAGGTATCCCTTTTTCTATAAGATCTTTTTCATTCATGATTATAAAATCATTTCCTGCACCATGATATTTCTCAAATTTCAACATTTCAGCAACCTCCTCTGTTCATTTTAGTGTTATTATAAATCAAATTCCTTTGCCAGTAATTCAGCAACTTTTTTACCCATAACTTCATCAACTATTATTGACAGGCTTATTTCAGATGTGGCAACCTGATGGAAGCTTATATTATTTTCTGAAAGAACTCTGAATATTCTGGCAGCAATCCCTATATTGCTTATTAATCCAATCCCTACAACAGATACCTTCACAACATATGGATTTATTATAATGCTTATTCTGTCAAATTTTTCCTGTAAAATTTCACTTACCTGCTCAAGTGAAGCTTTATCTGTTTTAGGAGTAGTAAATGCAAAACTTCCATGTTCACTTGATACATCATTCTGACTTATCATATTTATATTTATTCCCTTTTTTTCAGCCTCTTCAAATATCGCGTAAACATTTTTCGCATAAGTTGGAATATCTTCAACATTTACCATAAGAATATTCTCATTTATTGATATTCCTGTTATTATTTTTTCTTCCATTACTTTCTCCTTTGAAGTTATTATTGTACCATTTTTTTCACCAAGAGACCTTCCAACATATATTTCAACTCCATATTTGTTTCCAAGTTCAACTGCCCTTGGCTCCATTACTCCTGCTCCAAGAAATGCCAGCTCCATCATTTCCTCATATGAAATAACTGAAAGTTTCTTTGCCTCAGGATAAACTCTCGGATCAATGGAATATATCCCGTCCACATCTGTATATATTTCACATTTTGCTCCAAGTGCCGCCGCAAGTGCCACTGCCGAAGTGTCGGAACCTCCTCTTCCAAGTGTTGCGACATCTCCCTTTTCGTTAACTCCCTGAAATCCGGCAACAATTACTATTTTACCTTCCTTCAGATGTTTTTTTATATTTTCACCTTTTATTTCTTCAATCCTATTTTTTGTATGATGCCCGCCTGTTCTTATTCCTGCCTGCCTTCCTGTAAGGGAAATAGCCGGATATCCTAACGACTGCAATGCTATACTCAAAAGAGCTATCGTCTGCTGCTCTCCAGTCGACATAAGTCTGTCCATTTCCCTTTTATCAGGATTTTCTGTTATTTCATTTGCAAGTTTTATTAGACCGTCTGTTGTTTTTCCCATTGCAGATACTACTGCAACCACTTCATTGCCTTCATCCTTCACTTTTCCCAGATATCTGGCAATATCCAATATTTTTTCAGTTGTTGCAACCGAACTACCTCCATATTTATGAACTATTATCACTTTTAACCCTACTTTCCATAATTCTGAAAAACTTTATATTTCCATTTTAAAACAGTTTCCTGATTTTATCTTACAGATGTAATTATACATCATTTTTAATTACAATTCAAAGATTTCATCATTTCTTATGAGGTCATCTCCAGTTTCCCTTTTTACTGCAACTTTAGCTTTTCCGTCCTTTACAAATACAACTGCAGGTTTTATCATTCTGTTATAGTTGCTTGACATTGTATAACAATAAGCTCCTGTCGTTGTTATTGCAAGTATATCTCCTACTTCAGCCTTTTGAAGTTTACCTTTCTGTATAAGAATATCTCCTGATTCACAAAGCTTTCCTGCCACTGTAACTTCATCTTCGGCTTTTTCTTCCAGTTTATTTACTATTCCTGCTTCATATTCAGCCTGATAAAGTGCCGTTCTTATGTTATCAGACATTCCACCATCTACAAACACATATTTCTTTCCACCGACAGTTTCCTTGATTCCTCCTACTGTATAAAGAGTTGTCCCTGCATTTCCAACAATACTTCTTCCCGGCTCTATATTTAACTCTGAGAATCCTATCTGATATTTAATTTCCATTGCTTCCGTATATGTAATTATTTCCTTCAGTACTTCTTCTATAGGTTTAGGATCGTCACCCTCTTTATAGTATACTCCAAATCCTCCACCCATATTTACTGTATGTACTACTATTCCAAGTTCCTTTTTCAGCTTATCAAGATATTTGAAAATTTCTTCCAGAGCAAATATAAAGAACACTGACTGAAATATTTGGGAACCTATATGTGTATGGAATCCTCTGAAATCAAGATATTGGCTGTTATTGATTCTCTTCACTATATCAAACAGGTTTGCCTGAAACAGTGAAATCCCAAATTTTGAAGTTAGTCCCGATGTTTTTATATAACTATGTGTGTGTGCCTCTATTCCCGGATCAATTCTTATAAGCACCGCCTGTTTTTTCCCTTTTTCCTTACATATTTTTTCTATTTTTTCTATTTCATCTTCATTATCTATAACTATTTCTTTAATTCCATAATCCACTGCCATTTCCAGTTCTTCATACGTCTTGTTATTTCCGTGCATATGAACTCTGTTCATTGGAAATCCTGCCTTATATGCCGTATACAATTCTCCACCTGAAACTACATCCAGCTCAAGTCCCTTTTTTTCAACCAGTTTTGCCATTCCTGTTGTAAGGAAAGCCTTCCCCGCGTAGGCAATCTGTGTACCAAATCTTGATGATTTAAATGCTTCCTTCATTTTATCTATCGTTGTTTCTATAAGTTCCTGATCCATCACGTAAAGAGGTGTTTTAAATTCCTTTGCCAGTTCAACTGTGTCCACTCCTCCTATTGACAGATTTCCATTTTCATTAATTTTTGAAGTTCCAAATAATTTCATAATTTTCATTTTCCTTTCCTTTTTAATTGTATGTCTTTCATCAGCCTGATTTTATTTCAGAAATAATTCATTATAATAAAAAATGCTGACAAAACGGCATCAGCATATAAAACATCTATTTTTATAAGTTAAAATTAAAAATTATGATTTATACCTGACAGCGCAACATTATCCATTATAAGATAATGACAGTTCTATGGATATTCTCCATAGCCCCAGCAACAAAGAAAGTCACTCTTTGCACTTCGGCAGTTATTCCTTTCAGTTTATTTCACAGAATTGACTTTTCTCCATAAGCCTACTTTTAATACCTGCACCTCTATCTTTGTATATTATACATAATTTTTCTATTCTTGTAAAGTTTTAATTTATTCATAACCATCATATGTTGGATTAATCTTTTAAGCTTGAAGTACTTTCCATTGTAAAATTTTAAATAATTCAAAAATATGATTTTTACATTAATTTTTTAGTTTTCTTTTTTGAGACAGTCCCAATTTAACTTTCAATTTATCATAATATTTTACGGTTGACAAAAATTTAATTTTAGAGTACTATTATTTATATAGAATATGTCTACATAAATAAATAGAGATCAATACCCTGGCATTACCAATATGGTACAGATACGTCTGACGCCGGGGTTTTTAGTTGAGGGGAGTGGTTTATTATTTATGGAATTTCATTTTATTTTAAAAATAGAATAATTTTGCTTTTTTATTAACTCCTATCTATCCAAATATTCTTTCTATCTTCCCATTTTCCATTCTGTATACTTTCATATATTCCTTAAAAATTTCATTTCTATGTGACACTGCAATAACGGAATATTCAAGATTTTTTAGAATATCTGAAATTTCCCTTTCACTTTGAATATCCAAATTTGCAACCGGTTCATCCATAAGAAGTAATTTGACATCAGTTGACAGCAGAGCCCTTGCCAATCCTATTTTCTGTATCTGACCTGCAGAAAGATTTATATCTTTTCTTCCTGTAATTTCTGTTTCCAGTCCATCTGGCAAATTATCTGCTATATTTTTTACACCGGTTAACTTCAATATTCTATTAAAATTATCTTCATTAATTTTTCTTCCTAATGTCAAATTATCTTTCAATGAAAGTGAAAATAATTCTGTCTGTTGGGGAACATACGCTATACTTCTTCCATTTTCCCCTATATCTGTATTATCAATTTTAAACATTCCTGACACAGGCTCATATAAACCGCTTAAAATCTTTATTAAAGTACTTTTTCCACAACCACTTTCACCTGTAACAAGTATTTTGTCCTTATCCTCTAAATTTATTTCAAAATTTATTTTATCTAAAATATCGGAACTGTTTTCATCATATCTGAACACTATATCTTCCAGTTTCAGAATATTTCCTGATGATTTTTCATAAATATCCTCTTTTTCTTTGTTTTCTTTCATTAATTTTTCTTTACTCGGAATATTCAGGAACTCTGAAATTCTCTCAGCTGAAATTTTTCCTCTTAACCAGTCACTATAAAGTGAAGGCATGCTATGAAATATCCACACAATATTCTGATTCAATATATTAAAGCCCATAAACTGACCTATTGTTAAAAAACCTCTGCTAATCAGATACAAGCTAAAAATCAAAGTTATGACATCACACAGTAATCCTGTTCCTATTCCTAGACTTACCATTTTCCATTCAGCTTTCATATTTCCCAAATGTTCTTCTGTAAATTTTTCATATTTTTCTTTAAACAGAGCTGTTCCAAATTTTTCATTTTTAAACACATTCAGTAAAATTTTGCTATTAAATACCTGTAAAAGAACAGTCTGCATATTTTCCTGTTCTTCCTGTCTTTGAACATATGTCTTCTCAATTTTTTTACCTGCATATTTTGGAATTAGTATTGATATTGAACATAATATAAGTGTAAAGAAAAACAGTACAGGTGACGTAAAAAATCCAAAAAACATGGCTGAAACAAAGGAAACAATCCCTGAAAGAAGCGAAACTGATACATATGAAACTACTGCTGACAAAGTATTTACATCTGATAATAGTAATGTTATCCAGCCACCTTCTCCATCATCTTCAAATTTTCTAAAAGGTATTTTCTCTATATTTTTTATTAAATCATCTGAAATTAACTGACAACATTCCTTTTCTTTCATCTCAATCTTTTTTCCAAGTACCGATTTTAATTTCCCTATTATTATACACAAAATCACAAGCATTCCGGCGATGAAAAAAAATTTTTCATTTTTTCCAGAACTTAAAGTTGATATCAGTACGTCCATTTTTATAGCCAGAATAAACTCAGATAACGCTATTATTAGAGAAAATACAAACAAAAAATGAACTTTATATTTTTTCATTAATAAAAATATCATTTTAAAATATTCATTATTTTTCATTTACATCACCAACTTCAATTATATTATCATTTTCTGTAATAAAATCATATGTATGTGTTATTATTACAATTCCCATTATATTTTTTAATTCCTGAAATAATGTCATCAGTATCTTCTGATTTTCAATATCTAAATCTGAAAATGGCTCATCAAGAAATATGAAATCAGGCTTAAACAGAAGACTTCTTGCTATGGAAAGTCTTCTCAGCTGACCTGCTGAAAAATTAGTATTTTCACCAAAAACTGTATCAAGTTTCTTTGGAAATTTTTCAATTACAGAATACATATTTACTTTTTTCAGGACATCTGCAACTTCTTCTTCAGAATAATTTTCATCTAAAGTCAGGTTTCGAAATATTGTTGTATTAAAAAATTCTGACTTCTGTGGAACATATCCCAATTTTCCTTCCATTATTTTTTTTTCCCATTTTTCATTCCATAAATTTCCCCTTTTAATGGTTCTAATACTGATAATATCATTTCCATTAGAGTTGTTTTTCCTGATCCGTTACTTCCTTTTATATAAGTTATTTTCTTGTCAGGAATAATAAAATTGAACTTATCAAATATCATTTTATCATTATCAGGATATCTGAAACTTATATTTTCTCCAACTATCTGATAATTTTCAAATTTTGTATTTAAAGATTCTTTTTCCTTTATCTCATCTATTCTGTCTGATATTTTTTCTGATTGAATTTTAATATCAGGATGTTTTTCATCGATTCTATCTAAATATTTAAAAATCCTGCTTACAGATACTTTCTGTTTAGACATGTAGCCTATGATTGAAGGAATATCCAAAAAAGGATACAGTATGGACCCTATTCCGACATTCCATATTCCTATCATTGCAGCCATTGAAATTTCTCCGGATTTTACTAATAGCAATCCTGCAATAAGACTTAAAATCTCTGTCAAGTACACTCCCCCTGAAAATATACCGTTGCTTATCCCTATTGCTGAAGCAACTTTTTTATAATCCTTTATTTTTTCTTCATAAAACATCCAGTGCTTTGACAAAATAAACTTTATAAGGGAATATACCTTAATAATAGGAATATTTCTCTGAATTTCTTCATAAAATCTATTATGCATATCATCTTTCTTTTCATAGGTTTCCCTGTAAAAAGAAGCTTTCAAATAAACTTTCCTTGCAGCAGTAAAAAATATTATACTTATAAGTATATAAAACAGAGTAATTTTCAAAGATATCGACAGCATATACCCAAAACCAAAAGCAATCATTAAAATCAAATCAAACATTGGAAATAAACCATATAATAAATAATCTCCTATAATTTCAGTATCTTCATTGATTAAATTTAAAATCTCTCCTGAATGAATTTTTCCATTGCCTTCACTTTTTAAATAACTTTCCATAAGTTCCAGACTTATTTTTTCCATTATTTTCTTTTTAGTTTTTTCAAGCAGAACTGAATTCTGATAATAACATAAAGAATATATTACTGAACCTATAATCAGACCTGTAAGAATAAAAAACAGATAGTTATTTTTTCTACCATAGATACTTTCCAGACCTATTTGTATCATTAAAGAAACAAGCATATTAAATCCACTCAGAAAAATTTTTAAAGAAATTAAAACAACACTGTCTTTTCTGGAAATATACCTTAAAATTTTAGAATTTATCATAACCTCACCCTTTCTTTATATTAGTTTTATATAACATTATCATATTATACTTCAAATTTCAATGGGATGTCTAAAAAAATTAAAAGATAATATAAAAATCATATTTTTGAATTATTTATAATTTTGTAATGCAAAACAGGAAATGAACATAGTTTTTATAAATTATTTTTATATTTTCATTTTCATTATTAAAGTGCTATAATGTTATTATACTATAAAGAAAAGAGGTAATATTATGTTATTTTTAAAACAGTCTGTAGAAGAACGTCGTGAAATGATTATAAATGGAAGTATTCTGAATACTTTACTTTTTTTATCTATTCCCACATTGCTAGTTGGAATAATACAGGCTCTCATACCTCTTTCAGATAATTTTTTCTTAACTAACTTGACAAATGTTGTTGTTGCAGGTTCTGTAACCTTCAGTCAGCCTGTACTTAATATTATGGTTGCCCTGTCACAAGGACTTGGAGTGGCAGCCATGGCAATGATTGGAAAATACTATGGAAAGGGAATAATGAGGGCTGTAAGGGAAACAATGCTCCAAATTTATGTTTTCAGCTTTATAATAGGACTTATACTGATTCCTATATGTATTCTTATGGCTTTTGTTATTTCAAAAACCACTTCAGAAGAAATAAGAGGTACAGTGTTTACTTACATTGCAGCCTACTCATTTGTAATGCCTCTTATATTCCTTGCGGCTATTTACAATTCTTCCAAGAATGCAATAGGACGGCCTGAAGTTACATTTATAAGAATATCACTGCTTCTTGTTTTAAAAATATTTTTTAATTCATTGTTTCTTTATATTTTCCGTATGGGACTTATCGGAGCAGTAGCAGCTACATTCTGTTCATATGTTGTCATTACATTATGGATGTTTCATGATGTTTTTGTAAAGACAAGCGAAACTAAGCTTGATTTACGGACATATTCCATGAAACTTCCCATTATAATGAAAATTACAAGAATAGGTCTTCCTGCAATGATAAACTACATGCTGATTTACTTTGGTTTTTTCCTTATAAACAAGGAAATGGAAAAATACGGTGCAATTGCTCTGACAGGACAAGGAATTGCGGCAAACATCAATTCACTCTGCTTTAACCTTCCTTCCTCAATTGGAACAGCTGTCACTACAATGATAAGCATTAATATGGGGCTTAAAAATATTGAAAAATCTAAAAAGATTTTTACTTACAGCTGGATTACAAGTGTCGTTATTGCAGTGCTGACAATAATTCTGATAGTTCCCCTCAATCATAATATGATAGCCCTTTTCACAAGAAACAAGGAAATAGCGGCAATAGCTGACAACGCTCTAAATATTTTCACCTATTCAATAATAGGTTTCGGTATTTTCACTGTATGTCAGGGTGTATATGTAGCTTTAGGGAAAAACAACATTCCGCTTGTTATGTCCATATTGAGAATATGGCTTTTCAGATATGTATTTATTTTAGTTACACAAAAATATTTAGGTTTGTACTCTATTTTCTGGGGAAACCTGTTTTCAAACACTGTTGCAGGAATAATCTTTTTCTTTCTTGTAAAGACACTGGACTGGGAAAATATTGATGTAAAAAAAATTAAAATAAGAAAATTAAAGTAAAAAGTTTATTATAAAATAAAATTTGTAAATTAATATAAAAGGGGCTGCCTCAAAAAGAAAAAAAATAATGTAAAAAACTATATTTTTGAATTAT